>JAZGFQ010000195.1:0-12912 GCA_036479635.1 Arenicellales bacterium | reverse complement strand
TTCTACTTTAATGGCGCTGCCAGGATGGTAAGATTTTTCTTCATCCCATCGGTAGAAATATCGAATGGGCGCCTCGACACTCACCGAGCCATCATCAACATTGGTCAAGCCAAGACCAAACCTAAAGCCGCCGTTAGTGCCTATCGCGACCGCCCCTCCAAAATTGCCATAGTCGTCAAAGCCTTCTATTTTTCTGACACTAACGCCTTCATTCCAACTAAAGTTAAAGAGATTAAAGAGCGCATCACCCGGCTTTGAGTCATCTGGCCCCCACATTGAGCGCCCTTCAGTGGTGAAGCGCGTGACAGAATCGCTTTGTTGTATTGCCTGTGCGCCTGTACTAGCAAGCACTAGCAGCGCAATGAGTACCCGCATATGACTAAAAGTTTTCAATATCTATAACGCCGGTAGATCTAGTTCGCAGCTGCATTGTGTGCCTGTCGCAGGCTCAGTGGTCTCTACCAAGCAAAGCTGGGCATTTTGCTGCTCTGCCACAAATTCGCAAGCTGCCTGACAGGAATCAGCTTGAGCAGGGTTGCCTTGAAGCGAACCACCCATTACTTTATCAGTAATACATTGGCTTGTTTGCCCGTGTGCAGGCAACACCACGGCATTGACAATGGGCTGAACCCAAACACTGCAACCCGCGCCCAAAATAAAGGCACTCAATACATTACGTCTTTTGTTGTTCACTATGATGCACCGTAAATTTATGACTATTCAAGTATATTGAGCGCTTAATCATAAGTCGCTACCTAAACGGGTAGTTGTAAGAAATGGAGCCCAAAAGACCTCTTATTCAAGTATTATCGCTGTTTACGCAAATACGTATCGTCATCAAAACTCGCTCACACTGCCAACAGTAGCGCTTTGAAATATGGCGCTCGTCAATGAACGTTGCTGACTTATATCTAAAAACAAAACCATGTCAAAATCACACGTTGTAAAAATCTTAATTGTCGACGACCATGCCCTGTTTGTTGAAGCCCTGCGGTTGGCGCTTGAAGGCGTTGAAAGCGATACACAACGCATCATCACCACCGAAACCAGCGCGAACGCTGCGCTTACCCTACTTAATGGCTCAGCTCATTTTGATTTAATTCTGATTGACATTGATATGCCCGAAATGAACGGCTTCGATTTTATCAATGCGTTACAGGCTATGGCGGTGACCTCCACCGTGGTGGTGGTCTCGGCGGGTTATGAAAATGAAATTGCTGAGAAGGCTGAGCAATTAGGGATCGCGGGTTACATCAGTAAAAACGAACCGCTTAGCCAGTTATCTACTAAAATTGATTTCGTTTTGGATGGCGAGCGCCTAATCTCTGAGCTTAATGTTGAACAGCTCACGAACGCACCTGAGAACTCTGATAATCAAGCACACTTTAGCGAACGTCAGATACATATCATTCGCTTAATCGCTGAAGGCAAGAGTAATAAAAAGATTGCACGGTTACTGCACATTGAGCTTAATACAGTGAAGTATCATGTTAAGAGCATCTTCTTGAAACTTGGGGTCAATAACCGTACATGGTGTGCGCGAGAAGCGCGCAAAAAAGGGGTGTTCATTGAGTAATCAGCCTTCGAAAGAAAGCGAGCAACAGTTGGCTATGCAGACGGATAGGTTTAAGCATATTGCAAAGGCCTTGCCCGTCTCAATTGTGGTGTCTAATTTTTTAACGCCGTTAGCATTTTACGGCATATTACGCTTATTGCACCAAGATACCTCTGCTGCGGGGGCTTGGCTGTTGGGCGGAATTGCCTTATGTTTATTGCGTTTGTTTATCATTCGAGACATACGCAATTTCACGCCTACACTAGACTCGCCCGTCCTTTGGGAAAAAAAGCTAACGTTCAACGCTCTTTTAGGTGGCTTGTTTTGGGCCGTGGGCGGCATCATTACCATCAACCCAGACAACCCTGAGTTAAACGCCATCATGATTGTGGCCATGGCTACTAGCTTGTCATCTGCCAGCGTTGCTTATGTGTCTTTTATTAATATGTACAGAGCGTTCGTGCTGGGAATGTGCGTACCGTTGATCCCTTACTTTTTGAGTTTAGGTGAGGCTTTTTATTATCTAGCCGCCATTTTAGGTGGCTTGGTTGCCTTTATAAATTATATTTACGCCAAAACAATGGCGAAAAGTTATTCTGAATCACTGGCTTTGAGGAATCAAAACCTATTATTAATAGACAACTTGAACATACTCAAAACCAAAGCCGAAGACGAACGGCTTATCGCTGAAGAAGCCAGTGCCACTAAATCTCGTTTTCTGGCCATCGCTAGCCATGATCTGCGCCAACCTCTCAACGCCATTAGCCTCATCATCGATAGGTTATTAACCAAAGAACACACCCCCGAGACACAAACAGTTTTAGGCATTATGCGTGAATCCGCTGACGCCCAAAAAAATTTACTGAGCTCACTACTAGATGTCTCTAGATTAGATTCAGGCACCATTGTTCCCAAAATAGCGTCGATCAACCTGAGCACGCTACTCACCAAACTATGCATGGAATATCAGTTACGCGCTATAGAAAGTGATATTCAACTCAGATCACGATTTGCCTATCGCAGTCATTCAAATGAGCTGCTGAATTTTGACGTATATGTAAACACTGACAGAGGCTTGCTTGAACAAGCATTGCGTAATCTAATGGCCAACGCAATAAAATATACACACGCGAATGGTGCTGTGTTGGTAGGGTTGCGAGTTTACGACACCCATGTGCTTTTGCAGGTGTGGGATACTGGTATCGGCATTCCACAAGCTGATCAACAACGTATCTATCAGGAGTTTTTTCAAGTTAAGCAGTTATCTTCAAATGATCAATCAGGCGCAGGCCTAGGCCTCTCTATCGTACACCGAATCAGTGATTTGTTAAGCTTACCATTACGCATGAATAGCCAAGCGGACTCTGGCTCCGTTTTTTCAATCGAATTACCCTTGGCCGAAAGCCCCGAGATAGAAAATAATACGGCCACTATTTCAACTAAAGACACTGACTTAGACTTGCGCGGCACGTCTGTATTAATCGTTGAAGACGACATTGCCAACCTTCAAGTGCTCGAGTTAACGCTATCAGATTGGGGTTGCCATTTGCGCACCGCTAATGATGCAAAAGAATTTCACCGTATTTTCGAAGACTTTGACCCCGACATCGTCATCACTGATTATAATTTTGATGTAAAAATGACAGGCATCGACGTGATTGCTTTCGTTCGAGAAGATACTGGTTTTAACGTACCCGCCATCATCACCACAGGCACCACATCAAAGGCGCTCATATTCGATTATCAAGAACCCATTACCGAGGTTCTTATTAAGCCGATAAATGCTAAATTGTTAAGAGAAACAATGACCAAATTGCTAAACCGAGCGCCTGTTGATTAGTCAAGCCTGAAGTATTGCCTGACGTATTGCCTTGAGGCCTCTTGAGTTCATCAAAGAAAAAAGGCAAAACCTTTGTCTAACTTACTCAGCTAACATTAACGATTCGCTTCCATTTTTTTAGCCTTGCGCTCAACAATTTGACGCAAATTTTCCTTATATTCTACGATACTTTTCTGAATGTCAGGCATCGATGTACCTAAGATTTGCGCCGCTAAAATCCCTGCGTTGGCCGCGCCATTGATGGCAACCGTCGCCACTGGCACGCCTGCGGGCATTTGAACAATCGATAATAATGAATCTTCACCGCTTAAGTTCGAAGATTTCACTGGCACGCCAATAATCGGTAAAGGCGATAAAGCCGCCACCATGCCCGGCAAATGAGCTGCGCCGCCTGCACCGGCAATAATCACTTTCAGGCCGCGCTTCACTGCGCTTTGTGAATATTCAACCAAACGCTCAGGGGTTCTGTGTGCTGAAACGATGGACATTTCATAAGGCACATTAAATTTTTGCAGCATGTCTGCCGCCGCTTGCATCACGGGCAAATCTGAATCGCTGCCCATAATCACGCCAACTAATATCTTAGCCATGTTTCTTCTCTCCGCTGATCGTCAAAAGTTTTTGCACCTTACGTGCTTTTTGCTCGGCATTGCTTAAGTTTTTATCGAGTATCGTCACATGCCCCATTTTTCGGTAGGGGCTAGACTTCTCTTTACCGTATAAATGCACTGTCACGCCGTCGATTTCCATCGCCGCGTTTAAGCCTGATACCTGTACTGCACCGCTATGCTCTGGCGCACCCAGCAAGTTTAACATTGCTGCGGGGGAAAGCTGAGCAACCGAGCCGAGTGGTAAGCCCATTACCGCCCGAAGATGTTGCTCGAACTGATCCGTCGCGTTTGCTTCAATAGTGTGATGCCCAGAGTTATGGGTTCTTGGCGCAATTTCGTTGACTAAAATCTGCTCATTTTCGGTTAGAAATAACTCCACGCCAAACAAGCCAACCCCGTCTAAAGCTTCAATTGCACGCTGGGCAATTTCTTGAGCTTGCTGTGCAATTTGAACCGATACATTAGCAGGTGCCAAAACTAGATCTAAAACATTTTGCTCCGCGTGCACCAACATTTCCACCAGCGGATAAGACACCATTTCACCCTTGCGCCCTCTGGCCACAAGCACCGATAATTCTTTGCTGGCAGGAATGAAACGCTCAATATAAGACGGCACAGGCAAATGCTTGTTAAAATCATCGGCGGTTTTGATCACCGCAACACCGCGCCCATCATAACCACCACGCCGTGCTTTTTGCACTAAAGGAAAACCAAACGCTGCAAAGGCTTCCACGCTTAATTCTGTGGCATCGACAAATTCAGCAGTGGGAATATCTGCCGCCAATAACAGTTGTTTTTGAGTGAGTTTATCTTGAATCTGGGCTAATAATGCGGGGGAAGGATAAATAGCGTAGCCATCTGCTTCAAGCTTAATCAATTCTTGTGTATCAATGCTTTCAATTTCAAAGGTCGTCACATCACAAGTTTCAACCAATGCGCGCATCGCAACATGATCATCAAACGCGGCGATGATGTGTTGATCTGCCATCTGCCCTGCTGGACAATTAGGGGTTGGGTCGATAACCGATACAGCACAGCCCATTCGCCTGGCCGCTATCACCATCATACGCCCGAGTTGGCCGCCGCCAATAATGCCGATGTGCGCAATCGGGTTTGATATTTTTTTTATGTTTTCTAGGTGATGTATCACAGACCGTTGCAAAGCTTAAAAATAAGCGCGTGATTATAGCGTTTATTCAAGAACAGTGAGCCCAAAAAAAGCCGAAGCAATAAATGACTTCGGCCTTAATCATATCAATGCAGACGAATCTATTTCATCAGCTGATTCAGTTTTTCCATGAGTGAATCCGTGGTAGGCTGAATGATTGGACCAACACCGGGAATCTCTAGCGTTTTGCCCATTAACGGCCCTAGCTCATCAAAGGCACCTTTCGCCAAGGTAATCACTGGCTCGCGCACTCTACTGCCTAAGCCTACAAATGTACTTGAAAAACCATCCACATCGCTGACGATATTCTTCAAGTTCGGCAACTGTGCTTTAGCCGATTCAATATCAGTAATACGCGTGAGTGCGCCCGTAGTGTCTTTGAAAATTGAACCCAACTGATCCCCATAATCGGGCATCTGAGTCATGTTACTTTCAGTATTCGTTGACATCGTGGTATTAGTGTTCATGGTGTTTTCATGACTGGCTCCACCACCACCAAACATTTTCAAACCAAACCAAGCTAACGCGCCGAGTATCAACAAAGGCACCAGCTTACGAAGCATCGAAGAGCCTCCGCTGGCGGCCTCCGAAACCTGAGATTGTGCCTGGTTCATCGCAGCTCTGCCCGTATCCGCCGCATTGCCTAAATTCAAGCCCTCAAAAAAGCCTGAGGTTTTTAATTGATCATTCATCCCCGAAGGCATCGCCGCTGAGATATTATCTTTTTGACCTGCGAATAACGAGGTTAAAGCACCGAGCGTTCCGCCTGAGTTGCCACCGAACACTTTGCGTTTAATCACGCCCAGCAAAATCGGCGCAAGCAAGCCCACTAATGAGCTACTCGATTTCTTGCCCATGCCACTAAAGCCTGCCAGTGCGCCGACTAAATTGCCCAAACCACCATTGCCCATCAAGCCACCGAGTACCTTGGTACCCATATCAATCATGGAACTTTGGTCGTTGCCACCTAATAAATCACCCAGATTACCGAGCAAGCCATCGTCTTGATCATTCAGCGCACCTAAAATTGATTTAGCGCCGCTGTCGTTACCCGCCACGCCCATTAAGCCGCTTAAAATTGCTGGAATCGCACCACTGAGCGCTGAACTCGTGGTTTCAGATGATTCGCCTAATGCGCTGCTGATTTGCCCCATTACTGCGTCTGTGACCTGTTCTTTGACAAGGTCCATAATATTAAAAGCCATGATCGTCTCCTCTGTGGTGATGTCTGTTTATAGTCACAATACTATATCGTGAATGCCACTATTTTACCATTCCCTTAAAAAACACAGGGTTAATGATCAACGCTTATCCTCATATCAGAAGGACGATGCTAAAAAAGCTTGGACTGCCCTAACAATCTGCCCCGCGCCTTTAGCAAATAACATGGTTTGATGATTGCCTTCGATTTCAACATATTGCCCCTTCGTCACCGCATTGACTGTTTCCATCGCCAAGGCCTTGGTTAATAATGGCGGCGCGCCAACGGGCCCATAAGCACCTAAAGCATTCAATAATAATAAAGGTTGCTCAATTTTTTGAATATGCGCCGCCCAGTCTTCTAATAAACCCTTGTCTATGGCTTCAACAATATGTGCAGGATTGGAACGCGGTTTAACTTGACCATCCGTTAAGGTAATCACATCTGCGTGATAATAAGTGTCTAGATCATCATCCCACCAACCCAGATAAAAAGGGAACTGTTTTACCTGTGCTAGATAAACCTCGAATGACGCATAGGTTTGCGCTAATCGGTCTATCGCAGGCTGAATAAGTTGCCTTGCATCTGGGTGTAACTGCCCTGCCGCATCGATAATGACTAATTGATGAATGCGCTCAGGATAATGCGCCGCCAGATACATGGCGAGTAAACCACCAAAGGAATGCCCGCCTATATTGACTTTATCCAGCCCCAGCACATCCATCATACCAATGATATCGGTGGCATGATCTGCCATGCTATAACCGCTATTGGGGTGATCACTCAAACCGCGGCCGCGTAGATCAACCGTCAACACCCGCCTAGACTGGCTTAAGCCTGCATTGATTAAGCCATCAAAGCTATGCACATTGGCGGTTAAACCTGGCATTAAAATGAGCGGAGTCGACTCACTTCCATCATGAGCAGGGTTATCTAAATAATGTAACTGAATTTGCGTGCTTTGTATAAATGGCATCGTATTTAAGTTATTTTTGAGCGCATGGGCATAATCTCCATTATAGGAGATAGCATCTAACAACATAGGGGGTTATGCTCAGATGTTATTCAATCTAACACGATTCCAGCATGAGTACACAAACCTATTGTGGCATTTACGATGATAAATTCGGCGGCCTCACCGCGTTGGGCAACCTCATTCGAGATGCTTGGGTATTTGATATTCTACCCGAGTCTCAATCCTGTAAGGGCTGGGCGATTGGCGCCTTCGAGCAATTACAAGATGATTTAGAAGCAGAGAAAACTAAATATGGTGTCTCTGTGCGCTCTTGGCCTGAAGAAATCCAAGCTCGGCATTTTCGTATTCAAGACGAAGCGGTGAAACGCGCGCGCGAACACGGCTGGGATCCTGACGCAGATCTCGAAGACGAAGTCTAAGCTTTGGCGGCGTTCGAACAATTTGAACGAGGTTTACCACTGGGGCAAGAAGCCCGCTTTTTGCCAGCTGAACTTTACAACGCCACGCGCTTACTCTTCGTGCATAGCCATAAGAGCTGTGTATTCGTGCCGATCCGATCCATGCAATATATGGCGGTGATTGATGCCGAAGAAATTATTTTTGTGAACAGCCATTCACGGCGTTTCATTGAATTTTCTTGGCAGCATTTTCAGCCACAAACCCGCGAAGACTTAAGCCAAGCGGTGCCGTATCAATTCACTTACTACATTGACTCTGCCCCGCAGATGTTAGCGCGCGCACAAATGGAGTTTGCAAAGTTCGTTTTTCAAATGACCCAGCGCTGGCAAGATAAAAGCCTGCCCGATACGGCAGATGTGCTGGGGTTTACGAGCACTGAGGAACGGTCAGCATAAACATAATGAATCAAATGCTGCACTGAAATTTATAGCTCAGCTTATGCTTCTCTACTTAAGTATAAATGTTTGCTTATGCTTGCCCCCAATAATCCTTATTTTTATTGATGCTCAGTAAGGTCTATAATGCTGCGCATGAATTCGTAATTGACTAATTCTTTAACTCATTTAATTCAACCAATCGGAGAACGACATGGCCAAGACTTATGATGCGGGCGTAAAAGACTACCGCGAGACTTACTGGACACCAGACTACGAGCCTAAAGATACAGATATCTTAGCTTGTTTTAAAATCACACCACAACCTGGCCTTCCACGCGAAGAAGTAGCAGCAGCGGTTGCAGCTGAATCTTCAACAGGTACATGGACAACGGTTTGGACAGATTTATTAACTGACCTTGATTACTACAAAGGCCGTTGTTACGCAATCGAAGACGTACCAGGTGATGACACTTGTTACTATGCGTTCATCGCTTACCCTATCGATTTATTCGAAGAAGGATCAGTGGTTAACATCTTAACTTCTTTAGTCGGTAACGTATTTGGCTTTAAAGCTTTACGTGCGCTTCGCTTAGAAGATATCCGTTTTCCAATTGCGTATGTAATGACGTGCAACGGACCGCCTCAGGGTATCCAAGTTGAGCGTGATATCTTAAACAAGTATGGTCGTCCTTTATTGGGTTGCACCATCAAGCCTAAGTTAGGTTTATCTGCTAAAAACTACGGACGCGCTTGTTATGAAGGCTTACGTGGTGGTTTAGATTTCACCAAAGATGACGAGAACGTTAACTCTCAGCCATTCATGCGTTGGAGACATCGTTTTGATTTCGTGATGGAAGCGATCCATAAAGCTGAAGCTGAAACAGGCGAGCGTAAAGGTCACTACTTAAACGTAACCGCACCGACATCAGATGAAATGATGCGTCGTGCTGAGTATGCTAAAGAGATTGGCGCGCCAATCATCATGCACGATTACCTAACGGGCGGCTTATCTGCCAACACTCAGTTAGCGCAATGGTGTCAGAATAACGGCATGTTATTACACATTCACCGCGCAATGCATGCGGTATTAGATCGTAACCCACACCACGGCATCCACTTCCGCGTGTTGACTAAGATCTTACGTCTATCAGGCGGCGATCACTTGCACTCAGGCACCGTTGTTGGCAAGCTTGAAGGCGATCGTGAAGCAACATTAGGTTGGATTGACTTAATGCGTGATTCATTCATCAAAGAAGATCGCTCACGCGGTATCTTCTTCGACCAAGATTGGGGCTCAATGCCTGGCGTTATCCCAGTTGCATCAGGTGGTATCCACGTTTGGCATATGCCTGCATTGGTTAACATCTTCGGTGATGATTCTTGCTTACAGTTCGGCGGCGGCACATTGGGCCACCCTTGGGGTAATGCAGCAGGCGCAGCAGCTAACCGTGTTGCGGTTGAAGCGTGTGTTGAAGCACGTAATATGGGTCGTGAGCTTGAGAAAGAAGGTAAGGATATCCTTACCACAGCTGCGAAGCACAGCCCAGAGCTTAAGGCCGCGATGGAAACTTGGAAAGAAATCAAGTTTGAATTCGATACGGTTGATAAGCTTGACGTTGCTCATAAGTAAGCGTCTTTGTAAGACACGCCTTACTTATAAGGCGTGTTCTTAAATTACCCAAAAACAAATTTTTAGAGGATTATTCCCATGAGTGATGTACAAGATTACAACTCAAGTTTAAGTAACCCAGCGGTCAGCCGTAAGTTTGAGACTTTCTCTTACTTGCCTGCATTGTCTCCAGAATCTATGCGCGCACAGATTCAATACATCGTTGATAAAGGCTGGAACCCAGGCATCGAGCACACAGAGCCTGTTAATGCGATGAGCAACTACTGGTATATGTGGAAATTGCCTATGTTCGGTGAAACCGACGTAGATGCGATTATTGCTGAGCTAGAAGCTTGCAAAGCAGCGCATCCTGATAACCACATTCGCCTGCTTGGTTTTGATAACTATGCACAATCTGCTGGCGCATCGATGGTTGTATATCGTGGTATTGCTGTCTAGTTTAGGCATCCATATTCGATAAACCTAGCCCCTGCTTCCGTTCGCGGGACAGGGGCTTTGTTTTTTATACGCCATACATTGTGATCATTGATACTGATCATTTACAGCGAAATTTTTTACGCATAAACTCTATCTAGCCTCATGTGTTAGTGTTTAGCCTTAAATTATTTTAAATCTTAATGACCCGAAAATTCTTATGAGTGACATCGATAAAGATCAATATATGGTAACCAAAGAGCCTTACTATCGTTCAGTAAGCTCAGAAGTGAACATGTACGAAGCCGCTTACGCCGCGCGTATGCCTGTGATGCTAAAAGGACCAACGGGCTGTGGTAAATCACGTTTCGTGGAATACATGGCATGGAAACTTAAAAAGCCATTAATCACCATCGCTTGTAATGAAGATATGACGGCCTCTGATTTAGTTGGGCGTTACTTGCTCGATATCAACGGCACCAAATGGCAAGATGGCCCACTCACCATGGCGGCTCGTATGGGCGCAATTTGTTATTTAGATGAAGTGGTTGAAGCACGCCAAGATACCACCGTGGTGATTCACCCTTTGACCGATCACCGCCGCGAATTACCGCTGGAGAAAAAAGGTGAGATGGTCAGCGCGCACGAAGATTTCCAGTTGGTTATCTCGTATAACCCAGGGTATCAGTCTTTAATGAAAGACTTAAAGCAATCGACCAAACAACGTTTTGGCGGCATGGATTTTGATTACCCGAACGAGGAAGTTGAAACTGAAATTGTTCAGCATGAAGGCAAAATCGATGCAGAGACTGCACAAAAATTAGTGCAAATCGCGCATCGCTCACGCAACTTGAAAGGCCACGGTCTAGATGAAGGCATGTCTACACGTTTATTGGTTTACGCAGCACAGTTAATCAACAAAGGTGTTGATGTGCAAGCGGCTTGCCAGATGGCATTAGTGACGCCATTGACCGATGACCCAGATATGCGTGACACCTTAAATGCAGCCATTGATACTTATTTCTAAGTCTAATCTAACGTCAGTTTAAGGGTTTTATCGTGCCGATCGATTTTTCAGAATACGTCAGCTGCCTAGATGCAGACGACCATGAACACACTGCCGCCCTAGAAGCCTCTTATCATGAGGCCGCGCGGGTGATGTCGCCCACGGGATTAAAAAACTATCTAGAAGGCATGCGTGCGATGTGTACCATCGGCCGTAACCAAGATTTAGTGCTGACTTACGTGCAAGAAATGCCTGCAGTGGCTAAAGAAGTCGGCGAAGATGTGATTCCTGATATCGTCACCGCAATGATGAAGCTTTCATCACACACTTCAGGCAGCGTGGTCGCGTTAATTCTTTCCAATATGCCATTAGTCGCCAAACGTTTGGGCGATGCGGATGTTCTGAAATCTTACTTAAAACTTCTCCACACTCTAGCCGGCAAAGCACCGCGCGGCTTTCGCCCGATGATGGAGAACTTAGATGAGCTTTTATCTAAGTTAACCTTGGGCGGCCTGCGTCGCTGGGCTTTGTGGGGCGCACAAGCGCATCAGCGTGATCTAGACGGGCAAATGGCCTATTTTGCGCTGAAGACTGATTCATCGCGTTCAGTGCTTCAAAAAGAGCGCCGTGGCACTTTATTTGTTGATAACCAGCGTAAATTAAACTTTTACTTGCGCGCTTTATGGGCACGGGCATTTTTCATGCGCCCAACTTCAGGCGATTTTGAAAGCCGCCAAGGTTTAAAACCGTTTATTGAAGATTTCCAAGTGCATCTACCCGATGCCTTCGATGCATTTCATGGTATTTCAGGCATTGAAACCTACCGCGCTGCTGCAGCACACTGCGCCGCACACATGGTTTACACCACTGCACCGATCAGCGCAGAAGAACTCTCGCAAGCGCAGATGCAATTCATTGGTGTGTTTGAAGACGCACGCGTTGAGTATCTAGCAATCAAAGAGTTTCCGGGGCTTAAAAAGATGTGGCTGAAGTTTTTCACCACCCCGCCAACGCCCGAAGATGATGCGATAGACATCCATGAGACCATGGATTTAATGATGCGTATGTCTCACGCTTTGTTAGACCCAAGCTATGAAGATGAGCTTGAATTCATTCACACCTTAGCGCAAGAATTTCGCCAACAATTGGATGAAAAGCCTAACGACAACCGCATTGCGTGGATGTCAGGCATCAAGTTTTATAATCTCATTGCTAAACACGCGGCGATTCCTTCGGTGCGTATTTTAGAAACCATGCCCATTCCTTATCGCGATGATAATCGCTATATCTGGGAGTTTGCTGAGAATTTATTTGTCTCAGAAGGCCAAGATTATGTACCGTCAAACCAGCAGCAAGTGCGTAAATACGTCTCTGCAATTGACATGGCCAATGAAGTCGATTGCGAATTAGCCGGCGATGACGCGCAAGAGATTTGGGTGTGCGAAACTGAATTATTCCCTTATGAAGATTTAGGCACCAGCTACAATGAAATGTGGGGCAAAGAGCCTATCTCTGAACCTTTTCATTATGATGAATGGGATTATCACGTGCAGCTTGCGCGTCCAGATTGGGCCACCGTGATCGAGCGACGCCAGCCTAAGGGCGACCCTGAGATCATGGATGAGATACTCATCAAACATAAGCCCATTGCCTCGCGCATCAAGCATTTAATCGA
>JAZGFQ010000194.1:0-6836 GCA_036479635.1 Arenicellales bacterium | reverse complement strand
AGAATTAAGAGCGTTTATTTAGGTGGAATATTATAGCGTAGCGAACGGGATTGAAAACGTAAGATTCTCTATGTGGGTAAAAGTTCTTTGAAAGTCAGGGTTTATTAATATTTAACCATTCTTGTAGGGCGAGCACTTCATTTTTAGTCATCTTTAAGCCTTTTTTAGTGCGCCGCCAAACGATATCTTCTGCGCTCACAGCCCATTCTTGTTTGATGAGAAAATTAACCTCACATTCGAATAAGCCACCGCCAAAATAATGGCCTAAATCTTCGCGCGTATGGCGTTCATTCAAAATGGCGTGTAGTTCGGTGCCGTATAACCGTGCGTAATCTGCCAAGAGATTATCGTCTAAGCCAGCATACTGCGCTTTAACCTGGATCAAGAAGGTCTCAAAACTGACTTCACCCAGGTTGCCACCAGGCAAACTAGCCTGTTCTGTCCAAGCAGGCTTCCTGATGTTTAAGCTTGAGCTGAGCAGATCAACCGCTTGCTCTGAAAGCTTACGGTAGGTGGTGATTTTTCCGCCATAAACGCTCAGCATGACGGGCATTGAGCCAGCATTATCTAGCTTTAAAACGTAATCACGCGACACTTTACTGGCATTGCCGCCATGCACATCATCTGTATCATCAAACAAGGGGCGCACGCCTGAAAAATGCCAGATAACGTCTTTAGGCGTGACGGCGACCGTGAAATATTCACTGATGGATTCGCAGATGTAATGAATTTCATCGTCATTAATCTGCACCTGATTTAAATCACCCTCATAATCTACATCAGTGGTGCCGATTAAGGTGAAATCTTGCTCATAAGGAATGGCGAATAAGATACGACCATCAGCATTTTGGAAGATATAAGGGTAAGGGTGATCAAACAGCTTTTTAACGATGATATGACTGCCTTTGACTTTACGAATAG
Organism: Arenicellales bacterium; assembly: GCA_036479635.1. Lineage (GTDB taxonomy): Bacteria > Pseudomonadota > Gammaproteobacteria > Arenicellales > Poriferihabitantaceae > JAAELZ01. The sequence goes on along the minus strand of JAZGFQ010000194.1, from coordinate 5,915 downwards.
GCTGAATCTGATTTGTATCTTGGAATAACCTCAAGGTTTTATCCACCCAAGGGCCTGAGGCGTTGACCACTGCGCGCGCTTTAATCGTGGAATTTGATGTGCCTTGCAAACTGGCTTGCCAATATTTCTCGCCGCGCTGAAGTTCGGTGCAGCGCGTGTGGGTGAAAACATCTGCGCCGTGGTTCGCGGCATCTCTTGCGTTTAATACCACCAAGCGTGCGTCTTGTACGGCGCAATCGGAATATTCAAAGGCGTGTTTGAACTCAGGCTTAAGTGCGCTCCCACTGGGATGCGTGGCTAAATTCACGCCATATGATTTTGGCAAGGTTTTTCGCCCACCGATGTGATCATATAAAAACAGCCCTAAGCGTATCAGCCAACGCGGGCGCAGAGCGGGGTGGTGCGGCAAAATGAAGCGCACTGGCCAGATGATATGCGGGGCGCTGTTGAGTAATATTTCACGCTCTTTAAGTGCATGACGCACTAATTTGAAATCATAGTGCTCAAGGTATCTTAAACCGCCATGGATGAGCTTGGTGCTGGCAGAAGAAGTGTGCTGGGCGAGATCATCTTTCTCGCATAAAGCGACTTTTAAGCCGCGTCCTGCTGCATCGCGGGCGATGCCTGTGCCGTTGATGCCGCCGCCAATCACCAGCAAGTCATAAATTTTTTCGTCGGTATGGCTAGGCGCACTCACAGGCGTTAATTCAAACTGATTCGAATCGCCGCGCTGGCCGCAAAGGGTGCAAGCATTAGGCTCATCATAGAAAAAGCGGCGAGCAAATAAAGCTGGCCACTCACGGGCAAACCCATAGTAGCCGCTTGCACGGCGCTGGCGCCAAATATCAGCACTGGAATAAATAAGGGAATGACTAATAAGCTTAATAATAAACCACTACGTTTTACACCAGCAGTTAAGCCCACGCCCACCGCACCAATCAGGCTTAACGCCGGTGTGCCGAGCAATAAACTTAGAATCATGGTGCCAAACGCTTGGCTGGGCAGTTGCATCATCAGGCCGATAAAAGGCGAGATGATGATCAATGGCAAGCCTGTGACTAACCAATGCACAATAATTTTTGCCAACACCAAGCCGCTGCTTGAGTGCGGGCTTAACACTAACTGCTCTAAACTACCGTTGTCATAATCTTCGCGGAATAGATGGTCTAAGGCCAGTAAGCTAGAGAGTAAGGCGGCTACCCAAACCACACCTGGCGCTAAAGTGCTAAGCACAGTGGTTTCAGGGCCGACGCCAAAGGCAAATAACACCGCCACCATAATGAAGAACAATAAAGGGTTAAACAGCGCACTTTTATTGCGGTAGGCCAAGGTTAAATCGGCTTTTAGCTCGGCTTTGAAGGCCTTAAAATTTGAAGAGGCCATCTTTAACTTAAATTCAATGCGAGGGTGTTAGCTTGGCCAAAACTTAAATCTTGATGGCTGGTGAGCATCACCATGCCGCCGTTTAAAGCGTGTTGTTCGATGGTTTGCTCAAAATGCTTTACGCCATCGACATCAATCGCGGTGGTGGGCTCATCTAAAAGCCATAAGGGTGTGCGGCTTAAATGTAAGCGCGCCAAGGCAACACGGCGTTTTTGCCCCGCCGATAATTGATGGGTGAGAATGTGCTCATAGCCTGATAAACCCACTTGTTCAAGTGCAGACTCTGCTGAAATATCATTAGTTTTAGCAAGGTACTCTTGGCTTAATTGTAAGTTCTCTAGGGCAGATAAATCCGCTTTCAAACCGTTATGGTGGCCGATATATGTCAGGTTTTGATTAAATGCTTCGCAGTCGTCTTCAATGTTCACGCCATTGTAAAAAACTTCGCCTGTCTCAGGCAAGCTCAAGCCCGTTAAGATGCGCAACAAGCTCGTTTTGCCAGAGCCATTGGTGCCGTGAATACGCATCACTTCGCCTAGGTGAAGCTCAAAATGAATGTCTTTAAACAGGCTGTCATAGCCTTTCACGCATTCAAGTTGTTTGGCTGAAAACATCTGCTTATTGCTCAGATTTTGCCGTGCGTTTGGCCAACTCAACATAATGCTTGGCGGAATAGCGTAGAAAATCTAGTTCCGTTTGCTTTAATGGGCGCGCTTGCCGCGCAGGGTTTCCCACATATAAATAACCACTTTTCAAGGTTTTATACGGTGAGACCAATGCGCCCGCACCGACCATCACATCACTTTCAACCACTGCACCATCAAGCACCACCGCGCCCATGCCGATTAAGCATCGATCATTTAAGGTGCAGCCGTGTAAGGTGGCGTTATGCCCGATGGTGATATCTTCACCTAGCGTTAAAGGCTCGCCGCCTTTTTGGGAGAATTCACTATTGTGGGTAACGTGCAGTACCGCGCCATCTTGAATATTGGTGCGCGCACCGATAGTGATGTCGTTGATATCACCACGAATGACCACCATTGGCCAAATATTGGCATCTTTAGCAATGCGTACACGGCCATTGACATAAGCCATTTCATGCACGAAAGCATCGGGGTGAATATCAGGGAAGTGTTGTTCAAAGGCCTTTATCATGACGTGAAGGTTAGTGGTTTAGATTGCAATCATGTTAAACAAAGCTTAGTGTAAACGCTAACGTGCCAAAGTGCATGGAAATTGCGATGAATAAGAAGTGAGTGAGGAGATAAAAATGAACAAACATTGTTTTGCCAGTGATAATTATTCAGGCGTTGCGCCTGAAGCATGGCAGGCCTTAGCGCAAGCAAACAAAGGTTATGCCGATGCTTATGGTGATGATGAGTGGACAGCCAAAGCGGCGGATAAAATCCGTGAAGTGTTTGAGACCGATTGCGAAGTGTTTTTTGCATTCAACGGCACAGCATCGAACGCCTTGGCCTTAGCGGCGATGTGTCAGTCGTATCACAGTATTTACGCACATAGCTTATCGCACATCGAAACCAGTGAGTGCGGTGCGCCTGAGTTTTTCTCAAATGGTAGTAAATTGCTCACCATTGATGGCGCGGAGGGTAAGTTGGATGCTGATTCAGTACATGCATTGGCCACGCACCGTACGGATATGCATTTTCCTAAGCCCAAGGTAATTTCGCTCACTCAATGCACGGAAATCGGCACGATTTACACGCCTGATGAACTGCTTTCTTTGCGCACAGTGGCGGATGAATTAAATATGCATATTCACATGGATGGCGCGCGTTTTGCCAATGCCGTGGCGGCCTTAGGCGTAAGCCCAAAAGCTTTGTCATGGCAGACTGGGGTAGATGTTCTGTGTTTAGGCGGCAGTAAAAACGGCATGGCGATTGGCGACGCCATTGTGTTTTTTAATAAAGATCTCGCGCAAGATTTTGAATATCGCTGCAAACAAGCAGGGCAATTAGCCTCTAAAATGCGCTATATCAGTGCGCCGTGGGTGGCGATGCTGGAAAATAACGTTTGGCTAGATTACGCCGCACACGCAAACAAATGTGCGCAAGCACTCTCGCAAAAATTGTTAAAAATAGATGGGATTAGCCTGGCCGCACCCACTGAAGCCAATGGTGTTTTCGTGAATCTTCCCACAGACATTGTGCAAAGATTGCGTTTAAATGGCTGGAAGTTTTATGATTTCATGGGTGAAGAAGGCGTGCGTCTAATGTGTTCTTGGGCAACGACAGAAGAAGAGATTAACGCGTTTTGTGATGAGGTCAGCGCTTAAATATTAGCTGTTTAAAATGAGGATATTAAGATGGAATTAACGGGCGAACAGTTTTATAACATTGCCGCGTTGTTTAGCTTGGCCGCGTACTTTATGAGTCATATGCTTTGGCTGAGAATTCTGCTCGTGGTTGCTTCTTTGATTTATATCATCTCAGGCGTCAGTTTAGGCGTGGGCTCGATGGTAGGCTGGAGTTCAGCGTATATTTTAATCAACCTTTATTATGTCATTACTTTACTGCTAGATAAAAGTAAGATTAATTTACCCAGCAATATAAGAGGCATTTACAGTGGCCCTTTCGCCACCTTAAGCACGCGCGAATTTAAAAAACTCATTTCAATGCATGAGCATAAAACGGTCGATAATGGCGTATTGTTTGAAGAAGACACGGCGACTGAACAATTAATGGTTATTCTTGACGGTGAGGCGAACGTGATTAAATCGGGCAAAACCATTGCAAGGCTATTCCCAGGTGATTTAATCGGTGAAATGAGTTTCATAAGCAAAGAACCTGCCTCTGCGGATGTGGTGGCGCTGGGGCGCTTAAGTTATGCTTATTGGACGCACCATGATTTGGAGAAAATTGAGCGTAGGAATCAGTCGCTATATCATAAATTTATTTCGATTATTGGTTATGATCTGGTTAAGAAAATGAATCAACGAAATGAGCATATACTCAGCACCTTATCCGCACAGCCATCAACCACATAGATTTTCATGAAACACGATTTAACTGCCCTTACGCCTGAATATTTACGCAGCCAAACCATTGGCATTGATGCTGAATTAAGCACGCCTTTCGGCAAGCGTTTAATGGTGTATGCTGATTACACCGCTTCGGGGCGGTCGTTGAAATTTGTTGAAGAATATATACTGCAATTACAGGTGTTGTACGCCAATAGCCATACTGAAGATGACATCACAGGCAGAACCACCACTGAGTTATTACATCAAGCTGAGGCGAAGATAAAAGCGGCGCTTAATGCAGGTGAATCAGGGCGGATTGTGGCCTGCGGCACGGGCGCAACGGGTGCGATTGACCGTATGCAGCAAATCATTGGTGTGCGCTTGCCCGCCGCGACAAAAGCGATATTACAGCAATTATGTTCAGGCTTTTTAGGGGAAGATAAAGCACAAGTTTTTGCCGATTACCAGCTTGAACATCAGCCGGTGGTGTTTGTTGGGCCGTATGAACATCATTCTAATGAGGTGGCGTGGCGCGAGGGGCTGGCAACGGTCGTTGAAGTGCGTTTGGCAGATGATGGCTCAATCGATTTAACACACTTAGAAAGCTTATTGCAGGCGCCTGAATACCAAAACCGCTTACGTATAGGCTCGTTTTCGGCGGCCTCGAATGTCACGGGTATGCGCAGTGATGTGCTGGGAATCGCGCGTTTGCTGCATCAATATGATGCTTTGGTGTTGTTTGATTACGCCGCCAGCGCGCCCTATGTGCCGATCGATATGAACCCTGAGAATGAGGGAGAAGGCGAGGTTTTCATGGACGCCGTGTTTATCTCTCCGCATAAGTTTTTAGGCGGGCCGGGCACCAGCGGTGTGTTGGTATTTAATGAGCGTTGCTATCACCGCGAATTAGCGCCCAGCTTAGCTGCAGGCGGCACGGTGGATTACGTTAGCGAAACCGAACATAGTTTTATCAATGATATCGAGGCGCGCGAAAAGGGCGGCACGCCGGGCATTTTGCAAACCTTAAAAGCAGCCTTAGTCTTCGAGATTAAAGCGGCGGTGGGTGAGGATAAAATCGAAGCCTTGGAGCATGAGATGACGCAACGAGCGATGACGCGCTGGCAGGCCAATGCGAACATTGAAGTGTTGGGCAATACAGACCCAACAAGGCGCATTGGCATCTTATCATTTAATATTAAAACTGAGCGAGGCGGTTATTTACACCCAAGGTTCATCACCACGCTTTTGGATGATCTATTCGGCATTCAAACCCGTGCAGGCTGTTCTTGTGCAGGGCCGTATGGGCATCATTTGTTGGGCATTGATCAAGCAGGTTCAGTGAAATATCGGCAATGGGTGAGCAAAGGGTTTGATGGCATCAAACCTGGCTGGTGCCGCCTAGGGTTCCATTATTCTTTTGATGCCGCTGAAGTGGATTACTTAATTGATGCAGTTACGTTTGTTGCAGATTGCGGCCATCGGTTCCAGCCTTTGTATGATTTTAATGTAAAGACAGGCCTATGGCAGCACCGAGACTTTACGCCCAAAGAGG
>JAZGFQ010000193.1:0-2371 GCA_036479635.1 Arenicellales bacterium | reverse complement strand
CTTAAGCGGCCGATGGTTAATATATTTAAAACCTGGCTGGTTTTCCTGGCAGAGAATGCTTGTGGTTTTGCTACGCCGTTTTTAATTAAAAAACGTTTCTGCGCAGTGCCCACTTTAAAGCGCTGAGCAAGCTTAAAATCATAATCTGAAATGGTAATAACACTGCCCACCAAGCGGCACAACAAAGATTCGACCAATAAACCATAACTGCGCTGTAACTTTGGTGCACCTTCGGTAAATGCCCAACCGTGCGCGGTGAAGATGGTTTTTGTGCCAGTGCGCCAAGCGGCTAAGCGCCCTAACACGCCTGCTTTTGAGGAATGACAATGAAAAATATCTGGCTTAATATCTTGTAGTAAAAATTTTATTTCTTGCAAGCCAAACTTATCTTCTTGGAATCTAATTGCGCGCTTAAGGTGCTTCAAAATACGCACTTCAATGCCAATTTCGCGCGCTTGCTTGCTTAAGAAATCCTCCTCACCGGTAGCTAGAATAAAATGATAACGTGGTTTAAGCTGCTTTAAAATTTCCAGCACATGCACTTGCGCGCCACCCACATCCGCTTTTGTAATCAGAATTAGAATCGTTGGCAGATTGTTACCCATATAAGCGGCTTATTTAGGATAGATGCGCAATCACGCTGCGCTGATGTTGACCGACTCGGTGTTCAAACAAAAAGATGCCCTGCCACGTGCCGAGTAATAAGCGCCGCTGATCAAAGGGAATCGCAACACTGGTAGTGGTTAACATGCATTTTATATGCGCAGGCATATCGTCTGGCCCTTCGTTGGTATGCGTAAATAAAGCATCGCCTTCAGGAATTAAACGATTCATCCAGTTGATTAAATCAAACTGCACGGATGGATCGGCATTTTCCTGAATGAGTAAACTCGCGGAGGTATGTTTGATGAATAAGGTGATCAACCCGCTGTTGCTCGGTGCATCATCAACAAGCGCCTGAACTGACTGGGTGATTTCCAATAACTGCTGGTTTTCAGTATGAATGTTTAAGGTTTTCAACATGATTATTTAAAAATAACGCTCTTTTTGTTATCAATGAACACGCGGCGCTGGATATGATATTTCACCGCTCGCGCCAAGGCCTTGCTTTCTAAATCACGCCCCATGGCCACTAAATCATTCGGTTGCTGAGTGTGGTCAACGGCTTCGACCACCTGCTCAATAATGGGGCCTTCGTCTAAATCTGCGGTGACATAATGCGCGGTTGCGCCGATGAGTTTAACCCCACGCTCATAAGCGCGATGATAAGGCCGTGCGCCCTTAAAGCCTGGTAAAAAAGAGTGGTGAATATTAATGCAGCGCCCTGCTAATGCTTGGCAGGCTTTATCAGACAGCACTTGCATATACCGCGCCAGCACCACCAATTCTGATTGGGTTTCTGCAACGATTTCAAGCAAACGCGCTTCTTGCTCAGCTTTGTTGCTTTTATCCACCGGCAAATGCACAAAGCGAATGCCTTCACGTTCAACTTGAGCGCGTAAATCTTGGTGATTCGACACCACCACAGGTACAACCATGTTCAACTCACCTTTACGCATACGATAAAACAAATCTTGTAAGCAGTGGTCTGTTTTAGACACCATCAATAAAACCCGTTGCGGCCGCTGGGCATCCACGATCAGCCATTGCATTTCTCGGCGCTCTGCCAGTTCAGTAAAATCTTGGCGAATATCTAAAAGGCGTGGTTCCGCATTACTTTCTGCTCGAAAACGCACTCTGCAAAAAAACGTGCCTGTCGCCTCATCATCAAACTGTGCCATTTCCGAGATATAGAACTGATGCTCTGCAAGATGCGCTGAAATATCGGCTACTACGCCAGAGGCTGCGGGGCACGTTACGGTTAAGATATAGCTGGATGAATTTGATTGAGGCATTATATTTTATACATGAAATAAGCAGAAATATTTTAAACTGAAAATACGTTGGGGCGAATCATTATCGTTCTTACAGACAAAAAAAAGCGATCAGTGTTGGTGAATTTCTCCACAAACGCTCATCGCTTTTACTCCTACTCCTCCGTACTGGTTTAGGCTTCTTTGTCCCATTCCTCGTAAGGAACGCGTAATGTAAAGTAAGCCAAGCACAATGTCCAAAAGCAAACCCTTATATATATAAGTTAATTAGAGATTAGTGCAAATATTTGCAGGTTTTTTAATGATGTCAACGATCCACGCCCACATCAGCGCATTATCAGGCGCTGATTTGAGCGATGCAAATGCCTGTTCCGCCCTTTCTTCGCCGTAGGTGTCGGTTCTGGCTTTAATTCTGGCTTTGCAAAAATCAGTCTCGAACTCTGGGTGCCCTTGTATGCCGAGTAGATTCTCACCATTTCCAACCACAAAATACGGGC
>JAZGFQ010000192.1:0-8915 GCA_036479635.1 Arenicellales bacterium | reverse complement strand
CGGCGTTGTTGCGCATGAACTTAAGCAGTCTATTAATATTAACTCGGGTTCTGATACAGCTAATATCAAAATTAAAGTACCAGGCGATACCGGTTATTTATTTGATATTGTTAACGTAGATGAAGTGAATTTAAGTTATCCACGCCGCTTTATTGCAGATGGCAATATGCTTGAATTTACTTCCCATTGGCCTAAGTATCGTATTGGTGGTTTTGCATCGAGTGCGGTTTCAGTTTATGCACAAGACAGTGATGGCCAGGTGAGCCGGATTAATAATGCACTTTCAGGTGGTAACTGTAATGCAAGTTCACCTGCTTGCGAGGCCATGTTTGGCGGCGTATCGGGCGAAGCCCGTTATATCGCAGTGACAGATAACGGATTATTATCTGCTGAGATTGGCGTACCTTTAGCGCATCAAAATATAGATACAGCTGCTGATGTTGTCGTTATCGCACATCCTAGTTTCATCGATTTATCTGGCCAGCCTTTAGAGGCTTATGTGGCGCAGTTAAGTGCTGAAAATGCAGGTGGTGCAAGTTTGGTGGATGTCGAGCAAATTTATGCTCAATATGCGGCAGGTGAGTTTGGTGCCAGCGCGATCAGTGCTTATATCCAAGCGGCAGAAGCAAGAGGCACAAAATCGATTGTTTTAGTAGGTGGTGATGTGTTTGATTACCGTGATTACAAAAACAATAACGCAGTGAGCTTTATTCCTTCTTTGTATGTTGCGACGAATCATATCGTTCGCTTTACACCGTCTGATCCAAAATATGCGGATGTGGACGGTGATAACGTGCCTGATTTAATCATTGCGCGCCTACCTGTGCGAACAGAAGTGGAGTTGAATGTATTACTCGCTAAGCGTAATGCATATAATAATAATAGTTACGGTGGCACCGCATTATTTACTGCGGATAAAACCAGTGAAATTGATCAATATGATTTTTCAGCAGATACAGATGAACATATCAGTAAATATTTTGGTGACTGGGATGTTAAAAAGGCTTACTTAGATGACATGACACCAGAGGCGGCTAACCAAAGCGTATCAGACACGATTAACGGTGGTGTGGCACTAACGGTTTACTCAGGCCACTCTTCAACCGATCAGCTTTCATTCTACGGATTGTTTGATGGCGAAGATGCAGCAGGCTTAAACAACGCAGGTTCTCCAACCATCATTACACAGTGGGGCTGTTGGAATACTTACAATGTTAACCCTGAAACTGAAAGCATGAGCCATCAGTTCTTATTAAGTGGTGAGCAAGGTGCAGCGGCGGTATTAGGGTCTAGTGTGGTGGCGAAAGCAGGCGCAGAAAAAGCCTTGGCCGATTTATTCTATGCACAACTGACACAAGGTAAAACCTTAGGCGAAGCCTTGTTAATCGCCAAACAGAATTATGCGGCGTCTAAAGGCAGAGACCTAGATGTATTATTAGGCGTTACTGAAATGGGTTTCCCAGGTGTGAGCGTACAATAGAGCTTAATAAATCATTAATAAATAACAACTTACTTGATATAGTTTAAGTATTGCAATAGAATACTGCTAGATAAGAGCAATCACATAAACTTTATATCATTACCAATGGATAAAAACATGACTGATCAAATGAAACAAAAGGGGATTCATTTAAAGCGCCGTAGCTTACTGAAGAAAGTAGCTGTCAGTGGTGCTGTCACAGGTGTGGCGGCAAGTATGCCAAATGAATGGATTAAACCAGTGGTGGATGCAGTGATTATTCCTGCACATGCGATGTGTTCAGCAGATTGCAGCATGAGTTTTACAATTGATGCACGTGATATACCAGTTGCTTGTTCTGGCACCTCTTTTCCACCCATTGTATTGAATGGTTCGATTGCAGGCTGTGGTCCAGCAACAATTGAAAGTCTTAGTTCTTCATTGCCTGGTTCAGCAAGCTATACAGCAAGCATTTCTAAGGGCTCTAAGGTTTCGCCAGGCGATACTTTTACGATTACGGTTTTAGCTTATCCATCAAGCAGTCCATTTGCTTGTACAGCGGTAGAGCCTGGGAATATTACGATTGATTATTCATGTGATGATACAGCTACGGCACCTGCATCTAGCGCAACAATTGATGTTTTAGGGGAAATATTAAAAGGTTAATAACCTGATCACCAGAATATTTAAAGCTTGCTTCATTGCGGGCTTTTTTATGGGTGCTTATTGTTCAGCCGCGCCCACGATAAGGCGCAATGCCTTGATCTGCCACCCAAACCCCTTTGGGTGGTGTGTCCGTTTGATAAAACACATCAATCGGTATGCCACCTCTAGGATACCAATACCCTCCAATTCTAAGCCAAATAGGCGCTAAGGCGTCTTCTAGACGTTTTGCAATGTCTATCGTGCAGCCTTCATGGAAACCGCCGTGGTTACGAAAACTACTTAAATACAGTTTCAACGATTTGCTTTCAATCAGCAATTTATTGGGAATGTAATCAATGACTAAATGTGCGAAATCTGGCTGGCCCGTCACTGGGCAGAGTGATGTAAATTCAGGTGCAGCAAAGCGCACCATATATTGCACATCAGGGTGCGGATTCGGCACACATTCTAAAATGGCCTCATCTGGAGACGTAGGGGTTTCAGCGTGCGCGCCAAGTTGGCTAAGGTTTAAGTCTTCGGTTGGGTAAGACATAATTATTCAAAACTATAATAAAGAGGCTTATTATAGTTTTCACTGAGTAATAGGCAATAAAAAAGCGAGACCATTTCTGGTCTCGCTCTATATTTATCTTTTACATAGAGACCTCAGCATAACTCAGGCGACGAGTAAAAACGTCTAAAATAATCCTGCTTGGCGTTGTGAATTTGACTAATAGCACGCTAGTAGCTGCAATTCACGCCTTAATCAGAAAGATTTTAACCATTTTTCTTTCGCCTCTGAGTTGTGCAGAGGTCTCAGATAAATAATAAATTAGCTGTCTAAGTTTGAATAGTAATTAATCAAAATCTTAGCCACTTCAGGGCGTGAGAATTCTTTCGGTGGGGCTTCACCATTGCCAAGCATTTCACGCACCGCAGTGCCGGATAACAACACAAAATCTTCTTTTGTATGGCCTGTTACTTCACGCATCATCACTACTTTATCTAACTTCTTAGAATAAGCCGTGTGGTCAGCCTCGAAAATTTCGATTTCAAGCGAGCCTTTAGGCACTGAATCATGGAAGATGGTTTGTGCATCAAAATCACCATAATAATCGCCTACGCCTGCGTGATCACGGCCGATGATGAAATGGGTTGCACCCATGTTCTGGCGGAAAACAGCATGAAGTACGCCTTCACGTGGGCCAGCGTAGAGCATATCAAAGCCGTAACCCGTGACCATTACTGAATTAGGTGGGAAATAGTTATCTGCCATGGTGCGAATCGCTTCATCACGCACATCAGCAGGAATATCGCCCGCTTTTAATTGGCCAAGCAACATATGTACTACCAAACCATCGGCATTTAAACGATCCATTGCCATGTGGCAAAGTTCTTCGTGCGCGCGGTGCATTGGATTACGCGTTTGGAAAGCAACGATGGTTTTCCAGCCTGCTTGTTCAATGTCATTACGAATTTCAACCGCCGTTTTGAACGTATTAGGGAAATCAGTTTCGAAGTAGCTGTAATTTAATACTTGAATCGGGCCAGATAAAAGCGTGCGGCCTTGGCCGTATAGCGCTTCAACGCCTGGGTGTTGCTTATCATCTGTCGCATAAACCTTAGCGGCAATTGTTGCCATGTCATCATCAGACATCGTCTCAGTAGCGCTGATATCCATGATGGCTAACACAGGATTGCCTTCAACGTTAGGGTCGCGCAAAGCAATGCGGCTTTGGCCGTCAATCTCAGAAGTTTCATCAACTAAGCATAAAACGGGCGTTGGCCAGAATAAGCCATCGGTGGTGTGTAAGGTATTCGCTACGCTTAACGCATCCGCTTTGTTCATGTAGCCAGTGAGCGGGTTGAAATAACCTGCGCCAAGCATCACAGCATTGGCCGCATCTGCAGAGCTAACAATAATTGAAGGCAAGTTTTTAGCTTCTTCTATTAGGGCTGCGCGCGCTGTGTTATAAGCAACAAACAGCGGGTTTAGGGCATTTGACCCATGTGGTTTGATCATGTTTTTTTCCTGTGGAATAGTCTTAAAAATAACAGCGCGAAGGTAGCATTAATCGGCTTTAATGCGAATGTTTATAGCCCTGAAATTATTAATTCCCGTATTAGAGACGCTTGCATGCGTCTCGCGCAGCCTTCAAAAATGAAGGCTACCGAGGCTTAAGCTGTTTTTGAAGCCCTACGCGCATCAACTGCATCTGCCAAGGTTCGAATCATGCCCTTGGTTTGGTCAAAATTTACGCAGGCGTCGGTGATGCTTTGGCCGTAAACCAATGGCGTATCAGCATTAAGGCTTTGATTGCCTTCGACTAAGTTGCTTTCAATCATCACGCCAATGATGCGATCTTCCCCGCCTGCAACTTGCGCAGCAATGTTCTCACCCACGGGAATTTGATTTTGATGTTTTTTATGGCTATTAGCATGGCTCATATCAATCATCACCATAGGTTTCAGGTTAGATTTTTCGAGTAGCTCGCAAGATTGTTGAATGCTAGTAGCATCATAATTAGGCTCGGTACCACCGCGTAAAATAACGTGGCAATCTTCATTACCGCTGGTGCCAAAGATGGCTGATTTACCGCTTTTGGTGACGCTTAGAAAATGATGTGGCTTGCTAGCTGCACCAATTGCATCAGCGGCAATTTGCAAGTTACCATTGGTACCATTTTTAAAGCCGACCGGGCAAGATAGGCCAGAGGCAAGTTCGCGATGGCTTTGGCTTTCGGTCGTGCGCGCTCCGATTGCGCCCCAAGAGATTAAGTCAGCAAAATATTGCGGGGAAATTAAATCTAAAAACTCAGTGCCGCAAGGCATGCCCATATCATTTAGTTCTAACAATAAAGAACGCGCAGTTTCCAGGCCTTTGTTGATTTCAAAGGTGCCGTTTAGGTTCGGGTCGTTAATTAGGCCTTTCCAGCCGATGGTGGTGCGTGGTTTTTCAAAATAAACCCGCATGATGATGTGTAGTTGATCTTTATACAGTTCACGTAAGGCATTTAAACCTAATGCATATTCGTTAGCTGCATCTAAGTCGTGAATAGAACACGGCCCGCAGATGACGATTAATCGGTCATCTTGGCCATGCAGAATTTCATGCGCTTGTTGGCGTGCGTTTAAGACAGTTTGCTCGGCCTGATCGCTGATAGGGTGCTGAGAAATGAGATCAGCAGGCGTAATGGCAACTTCAGTCCCAACAATTCTAAGGTTATCTGTGGCAGTTTGATTCAACACGGTATATAAAAATAAATGATTACAATGCAGCCTATTGTAAAGTTTTACTTATATATATCAAACTAAAGATACAAATTTATCCGTACTTTTAGTAAGCTTAAGTGAAGCGCTTAATCTATCAAGCGCACTAACTGCAAAACGTTAATTATGAATGAAAACGAAGTAAAGAATTTATCAGATAAGCCGATATCAACCCATAGCAAATCTTTGGTGAGTAAAACTATCCAATTTGATGGCAATATCAAAGGCAACCAAGATTTAATCATTGAGGGCACGGTTGAAGGTACGATTATGCTCATTGAATCAAACGTGACTGTCGCTAAAACAGGCCTCGTACGGGGCGATATCACGGCTAAAACGATTTTAGTTGAAGGTGAGGTGCGCGGTGAGATGCGTGGCACTGAGGTGGTCGAAATTGCGCCATCGGGTGTCGTTAACGGCGATATTCGCGCACCGCGCGTGATGCTACAAGATGGTTGTCAATTTAAAGGTTTGGTGGATATGGATCATAAAGATACGGGTAGTTCAGACCGTAAACGCCCGCCACAGCCTGTTTCACCCGCAATGAATGCGATGAAAAAGCCAGTAGGCTTAAAGCCACAGCTTAAAATACCAACATTACCAACGAAACACTAAGCACTCAACCTTAAGCTAGCATTGGCCCAAAAACATGAACATTGAAGTAGATCAACTCGCCCCAAATTTCACTTTACCTGATCAAGATGGTCAATCCGTATCTTTAGCTGATTTTAAAGGTAAGCAAGTGATTGTTTATTTTTACCCAAAAGATAATACCCCAGGCTGCACCAAGCAGGCCATTGGTTTTACTGAGTTATACGATGAATTTAAAGCCTTAAATGTAGAGATTTTAGGCATTTCGCCAGATGGCGCACAATCGCACCAAAAATTTATCGGTTTGTACGATATTGCTTATCCTTTGCTAAGCGATCCTGAAAAAGTAGTGATGAGCGAATATGACGCTTGGGGCAAGAAGATGATGTATGGCAAAGAAATGACGGGCACGATTCGCTCAACCGTATGGGTGGATGAAGCGGGTAAAGTGGTTAAGCATTGGAAGAAAGTCCCGAAGGCGGCCGATCACCCGATGAAAGTATTAGCGCAGATGCAGGCGGCTAGCCAGAAATAAAGCTTGATATGCTAGGTTAGTTTCTCCAGCATCGTTTGGTCACGCATCAATGGTCGCACCGTCTCGGCGGCGACAACACCACGCTTAACCAAGTCAAACAAACTATCATCCATGGTAATCATGCCTTGGTTTTGCCCCGTTTGAATAGACGAGAATATTTGCGGGATTTTATTCTCTCGAATCAAGTTTCGAATCGCATTGGTGCCAACTAAAATCTCCCACGCAGCAGTTCGTCCGCCACCAATTTTAGGTAACAGTGTTTGCGCAATAATGGCTTGAATAGATTCCGATAACATCGCGCGCACCATCGCTTTATCACCTGCTTCAAAGGTGTCAATAATACGATCAACCGCCTTACTCGCAGAGTTGGTGTGCAACGTTGATAATACTAAATGGCCTGTTTCAGCTGCAGTGAGGGCTAGATGAATGGTTTCAGGGTCACGCATCTCACCGACTAAAATAATATCTGGATCTTCACGCAAAGAGGCGCGTAATGCCGAGGCGAAAGAATTGGTGTGTTGCGCTAGTTCACGCTGATTAATAATGCTTGATTTAGGCTGATGAATAAATTCGATCGGATCTTCAATGGTTAAAATATGTGCGCGGCGGCGCTGATTAATTAAATCGACCATCGCAGCCAGCGTGGTTGATTTGCCTGAGCCGGTGGGGCCAGTGACTAAAATCAAGCCGCGCGGCTTATCAATTAAGGTCTGAAAAATAGAGGGTGCCTGAATATCATCTAATGATGAAACCGTTGATGGAATCGTTCTGAAGGCAGCACTGGGGCCACGAAGTTGCTGAAAAGCATTGACCCTGAATCTTGCCAATCCTTTGATTTCATAAGAGAAATCCATATCGTTATCTTCATCAAAAATCTTACGCTGACGATCATTCATAATGCCGTAAATCATGTCTAATATTTGATTACGGTTGAGTGATGAAGAATTTAAGCGCCTAATTTCGCCATCAATACGAATCATCGGCGGTAAGCCTGATGATAAATGTAAATCAGAGGCTTTGTTTTCGACAGCGAAGGTGAGTAAATCAGCTAAATCCATAATGAGATCAGTTTTGATATGTATCTGTTTAATATACAATAAAGCGCATATTCTTAGGGGGATTTTTAATTGATGAGTGCAGTGAAGCAGCTGAGTGATATTCAGGCAAGTATTCGAGCAGATGAAGCGCAATATCATCGCGGTAGCGGTAGTGTTGCGTTGATTGCCGTGAGTAAAACACGCAGTTCAGATGAAGTGTTGGCGCTATATCAAGCTGGGCAAACCGCGTTTGGAGAAAACTATTTACAAGAAGCTTTGGAGAAAATAGCGGCATTAACCTCACAAAATAAGGCGCAAAACATTGAGTGGCATTTTATTGGTGCGATTCAAAGCAAAAAAGCGAAACAAATTGCAGAAAACTTTCAGTGGGTGCATAGCCTTGATCGTTTAAAAGTGGCTGAGAGGCTAAACCAGTTTAGTGAGAACCAGCCCTTGAACATCCTAATTCAAATGAATCTTGAAGATGAAGCATCAAAAGGGGGCGTTGCGCCTTCGCAGTTACCCGCGTTGGCGAAAGCGGTGGATGAATTAGAACACTTACGCTTTCGAGGCTTAATGTTTATGCCAAAAGTGCATCACAGTTTTGAGGCGCAACAAGCAGTGTTTCAGCAAGCCAAGCAAATATTTGATGCCTTGAAAGTGAGCTTCCCTGAAATAGATCAGCTATCTATGGGGATGTCGGCAGATAAATCTGCTGCTATTTCTAAGGGGGCAACTATGGTTAGAATTGGCACAGCTTTGTTTGGTGCAAGACCGACTAAATAATGATAATACAATGAGACCTCTGCATAAATCAGTGGCGAAAGAAAAATAGGTTAAAATTATTCTAATTGAGGCATAAAGTGCAGCTAATAGCGTGTTATTAGTAAGATTTATAACGAAAAGTAGGATGATTTTAGACATTTTCACTCGTCTTCTGAGTTATGCTGAGGTCTCACAATGATAATATAGCTTATGAAAAATCTAAAAATAGGGTTTGTAGGTGCAGGTAATATGGCGCAGGCGATTATTGGCGGCATGTTAAAAACGGGCACATTGGCAGAAAATGTATCTATTTTTGAGCCCAATGAGGCGCATGCTAATGCCTTGGCTGAGCGCTTAGGCATTAATATTGCTGCGAGTAATGCAGATTTATTAGCGACACATGATGTGGTGGTTTTAGCGGTTAAGCCACAAATAATGGCTTCGGTACTAGGTGGCCTTAAAGGTGCTTCGTTAAAAGAAGGTGCTTTTTTGGTCAGTGTTGCAGCAGGGCTGCCCATTGCGCTTATGCAGAAGTGGTTGGCAAAGGCATCGCCGATGGTAAGGGTAATGCCGAATACGCCGGCCTTGGTGGGTGCTGGGGTTTCAGGGTTAT
>JAZGFQ010000191.1:0-6109 GCA_036479635.1 Arenicellales bacterium | reverse complement strand
AGCATTTGCTCACCTTTTGATTGATACCGCGTTAAGGTTTGTTGATCATTATTCGCCACTGATCGCACCGTGGTGAGTGGCAATAATTTACCGCCATTGGCCAAGGTTTGATACATCTGCGCAACCTCATATAGGCTCAGATTGCTCGCGCCCAGTAACATTGAAGGATACTGATTCAATGCCTCAGTAATGCCCAATCTTTTTAAAGTAGTCGCCACAGCATCTAAGCCCACCTCCATGCCGACCTTCACCGCAGGAATATTATAAGAATGCACCAAGGCTTTTTGTAGGCTCACCTTGCCATGATATTTATGATCATAATTACCCGGCTGCCAAGCCTTAGCGGTAGGCAGTTCTATGCTCAATGGCGCATCATCAATAAAGCTCATCGCTGAATAACGTGCAGGGTTGAGCAAAGCGGTTAAATACACCGCGGGTTTGACCAAAGAACCAATCGGACGCTTGGCATCGAGTGCGCGGTTAAAATTGCCTGTCTTGGCATCTCGCCCACCCAATAAAGCCACGATCTCTCCCGTTTCAGGCTCAAGGATGATCATCGCACCTTGCAAGCTGCCCATTTTAATTTTATGCTCATTTTCTAAGCCTGCCAGCGCGGCCTTAAATTCTGCTTGCGCACTTTGCTGAATACTTTCATCTAAGGTGGAATACACATTCACGCCGCCTTGTTGTAAATAAGCTCGGCCGTAATCTTTGTTTAATTGGCGGTTTAGCAAATCAGAAAAAGCAGGGTAACGGCTCGCGCCTTGGTTTTTCGTCTTCACCACATTCAAAGGTGTTTGTTGATAAAGTGCCACTTCATTCGCGCTGATATAACCGTTATCGTGCAGGGCTTTCAGCACCACATTACGGCGCTTTTTAGCACGCTCAGCATTACGAAAAGGATTGTAAGCCGAAGGGGCGGGAATCATCCCAACTAACATCGCCACTTGCGCAGGGTTTAAATCAGCGAGTTTTCGATCAAAATAAAATTGCGCGGCTAAACCAAAACCATGAATGGCACGATCGCCTGATTGCCCTAAGAAAATCGTGTTGATGTATCGCTCGATAATTTGCGATTTGGTATAACGCCACTCTACTAATAAAGCCATCAGGGCTTCATTGACTTTACGCTTTAAGGTACGTGAATCATCTAAATAGATATTTTTTACTAGCTGTTGCGTGAGCGTACTGCCGCCTTGGGTCACGCGACCATGACGTATGTTTTGCACAAGCGCGCGCAGAATTCCAAGCGGGTCTACCCCGTAATGTGACATAAACCGACGGTCTTCCATTGTGATTAAACCATCCAGCAGAATCTCTGGCATTTCATGCAAACTGAGCGGAATTCTATCTTCCATTGGGCCACTGGCTAGATTGCCAATTAAATCTGCCAACAAACTCAAAGATTGAATATTTTTGGCACTGCGATGATCGGTGAGTTGCCGAACGCGCCCCTCATGCAAAATAACCCGCACCGCTTTCGGAGCGCTTGCCTTGTCTGTGCTATCCGCCTGCCGAAAAATATCCAGCACATTCTTAGACACCGCAAAATCCCCTGGCGCTGAGATATCTGAAACTTGATGATAACCACGCCGAATCAAAACAGTTTTAATCTCAGCCATTGTGTGCGCATCGCCTAAGGCTAAGGTATAAGGCTTCGCATATAAATGCGCAGGAATACTACTAAATGGCGCATTAAACCCCGCCTGCACGCGCCGATCTAATTGCCACATCCAAAAGGCCAACACCATGACAGCCAAAAGCCCCAACCCAAAAACTAAGCCTAGTAGTTTGCGTATCAAGGAAGGGTTTTTTGCGCGCTTACTTGCACGCTGTTTCCGCACAGGCGCTTTCTTCGCACGTCGAGTCGTCTTTTTTATGGTTTTTTGAGCCGCTTTCTTGACAACTTTCTTCGTCCTTTTTTTAGCGACCTTCTTAGTCACTTTTTTCGACGCCTTGCGCATTGTTTTCAGCGGCATTCTTTTAGGCATCTATAAGCTCCGCTTCGCACGACCAACATAAATCAAAACTCGCAGGGTTTGCTTCCTGACACTGCGGGCACACCACATCAACCCCAGCTTCTCGTGCCGAGGATTCAAAGGTTTTTATCACCTCTAATGCACGCATTTCATCAGCATCCCGCTCAACCCAAATCTCTGGAAAACTCACTGCTAACTCCCCTAATCCGCTGGCCTGATGCACGTTTTCTACCCGCGCGCGAATCATGTGCTGCGCCATCACATCGACTAACAAATGCGCTTGTGAAAAATCCCGCGCGAGGTATATTTTCTTCATGCTTTAAGCCTAAGAAAAAGCGCGCCTAAACTCAAGGGCTATCATTGAAATTTCAGCATATTTACATAAGGTTTTATTTATGATTCAATCTCTCAATCTTTGAATAACCTTATAGAGAGCTCTTCAGTATGGCCATGCACATCACCATTCGGCAATTACAAGTGTTTGCCTCTGTCGCTAGAAACTTAAGTTATACCCGCGCAGCTGAAGAGCTACACCTTACCCAGCCAGCTGTTTCCATGCAGATCAAACAGCTGGAGAAATCAGTTGGTTTAAAACTATTCGAACAAATCGGGAAAAAGATTTATCTTACCGAAGCGGGTGCAGTTGTGCTGGAACATGCTACCTCTATCACTTCAAAATTACGCTCGATTGAAAATGACTTAGAGCAATTAAAAGGTATTGATGGCGGCCGCTTAACCGTATGTATTGCCTCAACCGTGAATTATTTTGCCACCCGCCTGATTTCACGTTTCAGCCAAGCCCACCCAAGCGTGCAAATCAGCTTAGATGTCACTAATCGTCATAAGCTACTTAAACGTCTTGAAACCAATGAGCCTGATCTGGTCTTAATGGGGCGCCCGCCCAGCAGCGCAGATTTAATCTCTACACCCTTTATGGATAACCCCTTGGTGGTCATTGCTAATCCACATCATCCGTTAGCTAATCAAACCAATATTCCAATTGAATCGTTATCTGGCGAAGCCTTTGTGCTGCGTGAAAGTGGCTCAGGCACGCGTGCAGCCATGGAAGAAATGTTTGAAGCACATGACATTGAGCCTCAAGTTAGCACGCAACTTTCAGGTAATGAATCTATCAAACAAGCAGTAGAAGCAGGCCTAGGGCTCGCATTAGTTTCTTTTCATACGGTTGATCTTGAACTTAAAGCCAAGCGCCTCACCACGTTAGATGTCAAACATTTTCCGATTGTAAAGAAGTGGCATATCGGCCATCGCAGCGGCAAGCAACTTTCTGCTACTGCGCAAGCATTCTGGGATTTTGTACTGGCTGAATCCGCGCAAGAAAATAAAAAATCTCAAGCCTAACTTGAGCTAATACCAACAAACCTAAGCAATATTACCCCCATTAATTTTTTTTAAGCCAAGGCACATCATTTTAAGTTAAAGTAAACAGTATAAGATGTACCTCAATACAATAAACCACTTTTGGAGAAAATCATGAAAAAACTATTCATCATCGGCCTTGCCAGCTTTTTCGGCATAATCAGCACTGCACAATCTGCTACTTTTATGTCTGCCGAATGGGGCACAGATGCTTGCGCTGCGTGGAATGCCAGCGATACCTTAACCACAGGTTTAGGTGGCGAATGGGCGGATAATAACGGCGGGCGCGGCCACAAAGTCATTCAAATGTATAATATGGATTGCAGCGATGCCCCCACAACTGAAATGAGAATCTCTTCTCAAGACGGCAAGGCCATGTGTACTTATGGCGGCGCAGTTGAGAACAGCGATTTAGACAAAGGCACGGATTACATCATGTTTGCCAAGGCTAAGAACTGGGCGAAAATGGGTTCAGGTAAAGATGGCCCAATGAAGGCGATGTCTTTTGGCCGCTTAAAGTTTAAAGGCCCTAAAATGGAAGCCATGAGCGTGATGGGGCCATTTGGTGCTTTTCTTAAATTAACGGGCGAAATCGGCGGAGATCCTGCTGCTTGTCAGTAATTTAAACCGTTTCAGTTAATTTAAAAGGCTCACTTTTGTGAGCCTTTTTTGTATCTGCTGTTTCTGTCCTTGCGAAGATATATTGCCACGATAATCCTAAGCCAATAACAGCCCAAAGACGAGTTTTGTGACAGCATAACTTATACAGCCACCTAAAGCCCTCAGTTGAGCCCCACCAAAATAATCGTTATCACTAGAGTTCATCACCAAGAATTGGCGCGCGATCTGAAACCTTATTTAATATCTCCTTAAACTCATCTCTATTAGCACGGCCTGCTCTTTCTGATAAATAATTTTCAGTAGCTAAAGCTGAAATTTTCTCAGACACCGCCGTTGATATAAATTGGTTAATTGAGACACCTTCCTGAATCGCTATTTCTTTTATGTGTCGATGTATTGAATTTGGTAATCGTAAACTTAAAGCACTCATTTTATTGCCTCTAATATGTTTTTAGGTGGAACCACTTCAATTCCAAATTTATCCGCACCTTTAAAATCTTTAATATTGAAAGTCACTATCGGCGATGCTTCTGCTGCGACAGCAACCTCAAGAACATGGTCATCTTTAGGGTCTTTTAAATAGGGTCTCCAGAGGAAATGTATTTCTTGAAATTTACCCAGCGCACACAAATTATCTAAAACGCTCTCTATTTGTTTATTTGAAAGTGAGAGCTTTTCTTTTTCTCGGCGCAACACATCCTCGTACTCAAACAGTAATGTCGTTGATATTATTGGCGTTACCAATCCATCATCAATATATCTAAGCACTTTAAACGAAGCGCCATTAGAAGAATACAGACCTGCAAAAAGGACATTCGTATCTAAAATAATAGCACTATACTTCATTGTCATATGATACCACATATGCCACCACAGAATCAGGCAATCGTATAATGGCGTGACATTATTAAGCCACAATCGCCTCATCACCACGCTCAGTCAACCATGATTTCCTGTCTGGCGCGCGTTTCTTCGCTAACAACATATCCATCATCTCTGTTGAGCTGGGCTTATCTTGAACGCTAAGTTGCACCAATCTTCGCGTTTCAGGTGCCATCGTCGTTTCGCGTAATTGGCCCGGGTTCATCTCACCTAAGCCTTTAAAACGCTGTACATTCACGTTACCGCGTAATTTATCCGCTTCAATTTTCTCGATAATGACTTGTTTTTCTTCATCATCTAAAGCGTAGAAAATATGCTTACCGACGTCAATACGATATAACGGTGGCATCGCCACATGAATACGCCCCTCCCGCACTAAGGCTGGAAAATGCTGGTAAAACAAAGCGCAGAGTAACGTGGCAATGTGTAAGCCATCGGAATCTGCATCCGCCAATATACATACGCGCCCATAACGTAGGCCGCTTAAATCGTCCACGCCTGGATCAACCCCCAGCGCCACAGCAATATCATGTACTTCTTGCGAGCCTAATACCACGGAAGAATCCACTTCCCAAGTGTTTAGAATTTTACCTCGAAGCGGCATAATCGCCTGAGTTTTGCGCTCGCGCGCTTGTTTGGCCGAGCCGCCCGCAGAATCCCCTTCCACCAAAAACAACTCTGTTTCTTCCAAATCTTGGCTGGTGCAATCGGCTAATTTTCCGGGTAACGCTGGGCCAGTGGTTATTTTCTTGCGCTTAACTATTTTGGTTTTTTTCAAGCGTTTTTGCGCGTTCTCAATAGACAACTGCGCGATTTTTTCAGCCTCTACAATGTGCTGATTCAACCATAAACTAATCGCATCTTTGGTGGCGGTTTGCACTAACGTGGTCACGTCACGGCCTGATAAACGCTCTTTGGTTTGGCCGCTAAATTGTGGTTCTTTAATGCGAATGGACAGCACATAAGCACATTGCCCCCAAATGTCATCGGGTGATAATTTCAAGTTACGCGGCAATAATTCACGAAACTCGCAAAACTCACGCACCGCTTCAGCAGCGGCCAATCTAAAACCTGCAACGTGCGTGCCGCCTTGCGCAGTGGGGATTAAATTCACATAACTTTCTGTGGCAAATTCAGCCGCGTTCGCCACCCAAAATAATGCCCAATCAATCTCGCCTTCATCGAGTTTATGCGTGCCTTCGATGGGCGCCTCGGGAATCACCTCACCCGTTAATTGTTGGCCAATT
>JAZGFQ010000190.1:0-2178 GCA_036479635.1 Arenicellales bacterium | reverse complement strand
TTGGCTCGGATCAAGTGGCGGTGCTAGACGACCATATCATCGGCAAACCTAAAGACCATGTCGCAGCGGTACAACAACTTAGCGAGGCATCGGGCAGGCACGTTCAATTATTCACTGGGCTGTGTTTATTAAATGCTCAAACAGGCGAATATCAACACTGCGTAGAAAATTATTCAGTGGTGTTCAGAGAGGTGAACACAGCTCAAATAGAGGCCTATCTGAAGAAAGACCAGCCTTATCACTGTGCGGGCAGCCTGAAATCTGAAACTCTCGGCATTGCCATGCTACAAAAACTTGAAGGTAATGATCCAAACACTTTAATCGGCCTGCCCTTAATTCGTTTAGTGGATATGTTGTTTGAAGAAGGCATTGATCCTTTGCTTTACTGATTTTTCTAACAAGATGCGCTTATGTTGTGCGCGGTGCTAATACGCCTCAATGACTAACTTTTAATTCAGACACGTGCGCAACCCTTTATAATCAGCCTCATGATAGAAATCGAACAACACGACAACACTAACACGCAATATCAAGCCTTAGACACCACCTTACGCAATAGCCATTTTGATGGCTCGGCAGCCCAGGCACATGGCATTGCTTGCGGGCTGGTGTGTCGTAATGTCCAAAGCGCTGATTTAACCCCGATTATTGAGCATCTGAATTTCACAGATGATCCCTCAATCATGGCCTTAGAAGGCTTACTTGAATTAAGCGCTGCTGATTTAAATCAAGCTGAGTTTGGCTTTGATTTATGGCTACCTGAAGTTGATGAGCTCAACTTACAAATGGATGCCTTAGCGGATTGGGCGCAAGGCTTTATCATCGGTTTAATGCATGATGGCAATGCTTTCGTGGCGAATTTAAGCGAAGAATTGCAAGGTAGCGTGGAAGATATTATTCAAATCGCGGGCTTGGAAGCGGCTTATGATACCTCTGGTGAAGATGAAGTCGCTTTTATGGAGCTTAAAGAATATTTGCGCATGGCCACTCAGCTCATTTATGAAGAATTAAATGCTGATCGGCCTATTTCAGGCCATATAGACCCGGCTGAACAAGCCTCTTCACAGGTTTAAAATAACGACACCTAGAATATTATGCACGCTGATATCTTTAATCGCCGCCGCCGTGGCTTGATGCAACTGATGGGAGACGGCATCGCCATCATCCCAACAAACGATGAAATGCATCGCAACGGTGATGTACAGTTTCGTTTCCGCCCTGATAGCGATTTTTATTATTTAACGCAATTCCCTGAGCCCGATGCCGTGGCGGTATTAATTCCAAACCGCGAAGAAGGCGAATATATTTTATTTTGCCGCGCGTCTGACCCAAAACGCGAGCAGTGGGAAGGCAAGCGCGCAGGGCTTGATTTAGCGATTGAACAATACGGTGCAGATCAAGCGTTTAAGATCGAAGACTTAGAAGAAATATTACCTAAGCTCCTAGAAAATCAAGAAAAAGTGTTTACCTGCACTGGCCGCCATCCTGAATTTGATATGCAGTTATTCAGCTGGGTAAATGATATTAAATCCAAAGCGCGCACGGGTGTTCACGCGCCGATGGAGTTCGTCGATTTCACGTATATTTTGCACGAACTGCGCTTGTTTAAGAAATCAGAAGAACTACGAGTGATGCGCCGCGCGGCCAAATTAGCCGCCACTGGCCATATACGCGCGATGGAAGTCTGCCGCCCCGGAATGTATGAGTACGAAGTTCAAGCGTCTTTAGAAGCCACCTTCATGCATGGCGGCAGCCCTTACCCTGCATACCCTTCCATCGTGGCCTCTGGCGAGAATGCTTGCATCTTGCATTACACTGAAAACAACGCCTTGTGCAAAGACGGTGATTTATTACTGATTGATGCGGGCGCAGAACTAGAATGTTATGCCTCAGATATTACTCGCACCTTTCCTGTTAACGGTCGTTACAGCCCCGAGCAACGCGCCTTATATGATTTAGTCTTAGCCGCACAAACGGCCGCGATTGAAAAAGTACGCGCGGAGCAACCTTGGCGCGCTTACCACGAGGCGGCGGTTGAGATATTAGCGCAGGGCATGATTGATTTAGGCCTGATCAAAGGCTCACTAGAACAAGCCCTAGAAAAAGAAACCTATAAACGCTTTTATATGCACGGCACCGGCCACTGGCTGGGCATGGATGTGCATGATGTCGGTGATT
>JAZGFQ010000189.1:0-7087 GCA_036479635.1 Arenicellales bacterium | reverse complement strand
AGCTATGCAGAGAATTTATTACAGATGATGTTTTCTGTACCCTCAGAAGACTATGTGTTCAATCCAAAAATTGTCAGGGCGATTGATAAGTTTTTAATTTTGCACGCAGATCACGAACAAAATGCATCAACCTCAACCGTGCGGTTAGCGGCATCATCAGGCGCAAATCCATTCGCCTGTATTTCATCAGGCATCACCTCATTATGGGGGCCGGCACACGGTGGCGCGAATGAAGCAGTGTTAAATATGCTTGCTGAAATTGGCCATAAAGACAACATTCCTAAGTTCATCGCCAGAGCAAAAGATAAGGAAGATCCATTTCGTTTAATGGGCTTTGGGCATCGGGTGTATAAAAACTTTGATCCGCGCGCTAAGGTGATGCGTGATGCGGCGCATGAAATTTTAGAAGAATTGGGCATCCAAGATGACCGCCTAGAATTGGCGATGGAGCTTGAGCAAATTGCCTTGAATGATGATTATTTCAAAGAACGGAATCTTTACCCGAATGTGGATTTTTACTCAGGCATTATTTTAAGCGCGATTGGCTTGCCAACTAATATGTTCACGGCGATGTTTGCCGTGGGTAGAACGGTGGGTTGGCTTGCACATTGGCGTGAAATGTTTTCTGACCCAGATAACAAAATTGGCCGCCCGCGCCAGTTATATGTGGGCGAAGCACAACGTGATTATCAGCCAATGAAAGATCGTGGAAACAGTAAAAGCTCGATGACGTTTGCACGATTTTGGCAGCGTAGTTAACAGAGGCCTCGCGGTATTTAGGGATGTCTGAGAAAGTTGCTATTGTCACGGGCGGTGCGAGTGGCATTGGTTTAGCCGTGTGTGAAAGCTTGGCGCAAGCAGGTTTTTGCGTTGTGGTGGCCGATATTAATGATGCAGATGGCCAGGCATTGGCCAGCAAAATTAAAGGGCTGTTTATTCATACAGATCTTGCACAATCAGCGGATTGCCAAGTCTTGGTTGATCAAACCATTGCAAGCTATGGCCGAATAGATGTGCTGGTGAATAATGGTGGCTTCCAGCACGTTAGCCCGATAAAAGATTTCCCAGAAGATAAATGGAACGCCTTAATTGCAGTCATGCTCACCGCGCCATTTCTACTCACCAAAGCGGCTTGGCCACACATGGAAAAACAAGCGTGGGGCAGAATTGTCAATATCGCATCGGTGCATTCGCAAGTGGCTTCATTATATAAAGCCGCTTATATTTCGGCCAAACATGGCTTGATCGGCCTCACCAAAACTACCGCGCTAGAAGGAGGAGAAGTAGGCATCACCGCTAATGCAATCAGCCCAGCCTATGTCCGCACGCCATTGGTCGATAAACAAATCGCGGCGCAAGCCAAAAACTTAGGCATTTCTGAGGAGGATGTCATCAGCAAAGTGATGATGAAAAATGCAGCCATTAAGCGTTTAATTGAGCCAGAAGAAATTGCTGAAATGGTGCTGTATTTATGTTCAGATAAAGCGCAATGTGTAACGGGATCAAACTGGAATATTGATACAGGCTGGACGGCTCAGTAGCTTGTTGAGGCGTGCCTTTCTCAGCAGTAGTAGCTGAAAAATGTTATATTGTAGAGACAACTAAATGCAACTTTGATGGTTTCATTCGGTCAATAATAAAATAAATTAAATCACTTTGGAGGTAAATGAATGGCACATATTGTCGTTTTAGGGGCAGGCACAGGCGGCTTACCCGCAGCATATGAATTTAAAGATGAGCTAGGTTCAGGGCATAAAATCACGGTGGTGAATGAACGGGATTATTTCCAGTTCGTGCCGTCTAATCCTTGGGTGGCGGTGGGGTGGCGTGATCGTTCGCAAATCACCATTCCGATTGAAAAATATTTAAACAAAAAAGGCATAGATTTCATTCATGCGCGCTGCGATAAAATTGATGCTGAAAACAGTCAGCTTGAGTTAAATAACGGCACCACGCTGGAATATGATTATTTAATGATCACCACCGGGCCGAAATTATTTTTCGATGAAGTGGAAGGTTCAGGCCCTGATGCGCACACGCATTCAATTTGTTCAGTGACGCATGCTGAGAGTTTTAGAACAGAATATGAAGCGTTAATTAAGAAAGGCGGGGGCACAATTTTAGTGGGTGCAGCACCTTTTGCGAGTTGCTTTGGTCCTGCGTATGAATTTGCGATGATTTTAGATACGGATTTATCACGCCGTAAAATTCGCGATAAAGTAAATATCAAATTCGTCACCTCTGAGCCGTATATCGGCCACTTAGGGTTAGCAGGTGTGGGTGATTCAAAAGGCATGCTTGAATCAGAAATGCGTAGCCGCCATATTCCTTGGATCACCAATGCTAAAACCAATAAGTTTGAAGCAGGTAAAGCCTTCATTGATGAATTAAACGAAGATGGTTCAGTCAAAAAAGCCCATGAAGTTGAGTTTGATGTGGCGATGATGCTGCCCTCGTTCTTTGGAGTTGATCCCGTCGCGCAGTGTGGAGGTTTATGTAACCCGCGCGGCTTTGTGATGGTGGATGAGCATCAGCGTAACCCAAAATATAAGAACATTTATTCTGCGGGTGTATGTATTGCGATTCCACCAGTGGAAGCCACGCCAGTGCCAACAGGTGCGCCTAAAACGGGCTATATGATTGAATCGATGGTGACGGCAGCGGTGCATAACATCAAAGAAGAACTGGCAGGCAATGAGCCAACGCACGAAGGCACTTGGGTGGCATTATGCTTGGCAGACATGGGCGATACGGGGGCTGCGTTCTTAGCCATTCCGCAAATTCCGCCACGTAATGTGGCTTGGTTTAAAAAAGGTAAGTGGGTGCATTTAGCGAAAATTGCTTTCGAGAAATATTTTATGCGTAAAATGAAAAAGGGTTCTTCTGAGCCTTTTTATGAGAAAAGCATGTTAAAAATGATGGGTGTGACGCGCTTGAAATAAGCATTAATCCATTTTTTAAAGCCTAAAGGCGCTACGATGTAGCGCCTTTTTAGATTTGGGGCGGCGCTATGCCGCTTGATATTGAGTATATACAAATATATACTTTGATCATTATCAAACATTTATAAATACCGTTATGCAAATTAACAGCCGAGTGACGAAGTGGGGCAATAGCTTAGGCCTGCGCATTAATCAAGAAATCGCTGAGAATCTATCATTAAATGCGGGCAGCGAAATTTCACTTAGCTTAGATAAAAAGAAACGTGTATTAACCATTAAAGCCTTAAAGCAATCCCCAGCTTGGCCGCTTACGGAATCAGAGCTTATTGAAGGTTTAACGCCTGAAAATGCACACAGTGAATTATTAACGAACCCACTCGATTCTGAAATTTAGAGTGGCTTATATTCCAGATAGAAATGATTTAGTTTGGTTAGATTTTGAGCCAACAAAAGGCAAAGAGATCGGCAAATATCGTCCTGCATTGGTTTTATCAAGCAAACAATATAGCCGCGCAACCGGTTTATTAATTTGTTGCCCTGTGAGCACGAGCATTCGAAATGCAATGACTGAAGTGCCTATCCATAACCTAGATAAACCATCGGTGGTGGCGAGTAATTTAATTCAAACTTTAGATTATAAAAACAGAAAAGTTAAGCGAATTACGCAAGCGGAACAAGGCGTTTATCAAAAAGTTTTGATACGTTTGATTCCATTAATCGCAGGAGATGAACATATCCAGAATTTATTCTGAGGCCTAAAGTAACGCAATGCTAAGCGCCTATTCAACGTTGATTACTGCTGACAAATAGGCGAATCATCGGGGGTCTCAACACTGCTTACTATCGTTTCAATAAATTCATTGAATTCATCCATGCTGATATTTTCTAACATTCGGTTCATAACGTCTGGGTTAATATTGGCAATGGTCTGTTGATCATCTTTGAGCTGAATATAAATCCCTGCGGTGTTTATTTTGTCGTCATCTTTGAAGGTGTCTTGCAGTTGTTGGTGGTCGTGCTCTGAGAGGTCGTCATAAAACGCATCCAACTCATCCCATAAATCATCTTCGATATCTTCAGATGTTTTTATCAAAATGGCGTTTTGCACGGCTTCGGTTGCTTGGGTATAAGCCAAGTCTTTTTGTTTTAAAAAGACGATGAATTTTTCGGCAAATTCGATATTAAAAAATAAATATTCCAGCATAGTGGTTGCGTTAAGCATGATGATCAGGAGCGTCAATCATTGTTTAAATTGCATAGAAAGTAAAGCTTCGCAGGTAGTGAGGCTTTGAATTGTGTATATTCCAATTAACCTTTAGGATTTGAATATGTCTGAAATAAAATTAACCGAATATAGCCACGGCTCAGGCTGTGGCTGCAAGATTGCGCCGAACACCTTGGAAACCATTTTAGCCAGTGATTTACCTAAGCTAGTAGATCCTGCTTTATTGGTAGGCAATGAAAGTAAAGATGATGCCGCTGTGTATGATTTGGGCAATGGTCAAGGCATGATCAGCACCACTGATTTCTTTATGCCGATTGTGGATGACCCATTCACCTTTGGGCAAATCGCTGCGACCAACGCGATTAGCGATGTTTATGCCATGGGCGGCAAGCCGGTGATGGCGATTGCTATTTTTGGTTGGCCTTTAGATAAGCTACCAGCAGACATTGGGCAGAAAGTGGTGGAAGGTGGGCGACACGCTTGCCAGCTAGCGGGCATGAATTTGGCAGGTGGGCATAGCATTGATGCGCCTGAACCTATCTTTGGTTTGGCCGTTTCAGGCTTGGTGGATTTAAATAATTTAAAACAAAACAACACGGCAAAAGCAGGGGATATTTTATTCCTGACCAAGCCTTTGGGTGTGGGCATTTTAAGCACGGCACAAAAGAAGAAACTAATCGCGCCTGAGCACGCACATATCGCCATTGATTCGATGTGTCAGCTCAATGATTTTGGTGCAGAATTAGCCAGTTTATCGGGCGTGAATGCGATGACTGATGTCACGGGATTTGGTTTAGGTGGGCATTTGCGTGAATTATGTGAAGGCAGTCAGTTGCGCGCGGAAATTGATTTTAATGCGGTACCATTATTACCTGAGACGATGCGTTATCTCGCGATGGATTGCTCGCCAGGAGGCGCGCAACGAAATTTCGATAGCTATGGCCAATATTTAAGCCCGTTGAATGCGGAGCAGCAGGCGATTATGTGTGACCCTCAAACCAGTGGGGGCTTATTGGTGAGTGTCTCCGCCCAGAGCGTCGATGCGTTCTTAAATTTAAGCAAAGCGAATGGGTTTGACTTAGCGCCGTTGGGCATTTTGTTTGAAGCAGATAATACTCAGCCACTGATTTCTGTCATTACCTGAAATGACAAGCAATCCAATGATGCTTCCTGAGGTCGATAATTTCAGCGAATTACTCTGTGCCAATACACCTTTATTAGACGTGCGTGCGCCCGTAGAATTTAGCCAAGGCGCATTCCCAACAAGTTTAAATGCCCCGTTACTGAACGACCTAGAACGCGAAGAAATTGGCATTCGTTATAAACACGAAGGCCAAGAAGCGGCAGTCGCATTAGGTGCTGAACTCATCCAAGGTAAGGTCAAAGCACAGCGCGTAGCGCAATGGGCCAATTTTATTGAGCAAAATCCTAGTGGCGTGTTGTATTGTTTTCGCGGTGGCATGCGCTCAAAAATCACTCAGCAATGGCTGTTTGATGAAACAGGGTTGATGGTGCCGCGCATTAAAGGCGGTTATAAAGCCTTACGTCGATTTTTAATGAATGAAACCGAGCGTTTAGCCGCGCTGACCCAGCCACTTATTTTGGGCGGGCGCACGGGCGCAGGTAAAACGCATTTAATTAAAGAACTCAGCCATTCGATTGACCTTGAGAAGCTAGCGAATCATCGTGGTTCATCGATCGGCAGGCAAATCACACCTCAGCCAACGCAAATCAATTTTGAAAATGCCGTGGCGATTGAATTGATGAAGTTACATGAGAAAGGTGTGATGGATATTGTGTTTGAAGACGAAAGCCCGAATGTCGGTTCATTGCATATCCCGCACTCAATCTATGACCAAATGCGCGCCGCGCCGTGTGTGGTGCTGGATGCCAGCTTAGATCAGCGCATTGACATCACCCTGCAAGAATATGTGGTGGAGATGACTGAGCAGTATTTAGCTCAGGCACAAGAATGCGGGCAAAGCGCTGAAGCTGGCTTCGATGCATTTAGTGAATACATCAAAAATAGCCTGACACGCGTTAAGCGACGGTTAGGGGGAGACCGCTATAATGATATTTCAGCGGATATGGATGCCGCTTTAGTCGAACAAGCACGTTCAGGCAATATTGAGCTACATCGCGCTTGGATAAGCCGGATGTTGGGTGAATATTATGATCCAATGTATGATTATCAACGTGAAAAGCGTGGCAGAACGGTTAAAAACACCGCTCATTACAAGGAGATTTTAAAATTTTTACATGAATATCAATAGTTTAACTGTATTTAATTAAATCATTAAATACTTGTGCTTTTGTAGGAACTTATTCTATTATTAGCACTCTTAGGTGTAGAGTGCTAAAATACAGCACATAAAGAGATTTCGGCTTGCCAAGTGATTACCAAGTGCGTTTTTCCTGAATTTCATCGGGGCGTGTTTGAAAGCTGTGAGGTTTCTAATTTATCTTGAGGGTACATAGATATGACAACATACAATCCAACTAAATTAATGCCTGTCGCCATGGATTTGGGTACAGGCAATGATGCCACTGCATATATGAACGCGGTGAATAAGATGCCAATTTTAACGGCTGAGAAAGAGCGCGCGCTTGCAGTGCGTTTTCAAAGCGATCAAGACGTTGACGCAGCGCGTGAGCTAGTGATGTCACATCTGCGCGATGTAGTGAAAGTAGCGCGTGGTTTTATGGGTTATGGCTTGCCACTGACGGACCTTATTCAAGAAGGCAATATCGGCTTGATGAAAGCGGTGAAGCGTTATGACCCAGAGCACGGTGTGCGTTTGGTATCTTATGCGGTGCATTGGATCAAAGCTGAAATTTATGATTTTGTGCTTAAGAATTGGCGCATCGTTAAGGTGGCTACCACCAAGGCGCAGCGTAAATTATTCTTCAACTTGCGTAA
>JAZGFQ010000188.1:0-4355 GCA_036479635.1 Arenicellales bacterium | reverse complement strand
GTTTTTTGGGTCAATTAAATGACCGCCTAATATTTCAATGCGGCTCATTGTGCGCCCCCTTCAGGATGCCCACCCATGAGCAGCGCCATGATCGCCATGCGCACGGCGATGCCATTAGTGACTTGCGGCAAAATAACAGATTGCGGCCCATCAGCGACCTCGGAAGATATTTCTAAGCCGCGATTAATCGGGCCGGGATGCATGACAATGGCATCGGGTGCCGCTAAGGCAACGCGCTTGGCTGTGAGGCCAAAGCGGTAAAAATATTCTTGTTGACTGGGAATTTGTTGACCTTCCATGCGTTCGTGTTGCAGGCGCAGCATTAAAATGGCATCTACGCCTGCCAAGCCTTTATCCATGTCTGAATATTGGGTGACCCCCATGGATTCAACTTTGGTGGGAATGAGGGTTTTAGGGCCAATGACTCGGATATCCGGCACGCCTAAAATTCGCAGCGCATGAATTTGTGACCGTGCAACGCGTGAATGCAGCACATCGCCTACAATGGCGACTTTAAGTTTGCTGAAATCGCCTTTGTAATGACGGATGGTAAACATATCGAGCATCGCTTGGGTGGGGTGGGCATGGCGCCCGTCACCTGCGTTAATTACTTTCACATCATCTGGCATGTGTTTGGCAACGAGTTCTGCCGTGCCGCTGGCACCATCGCGAATCACGAATAAATCAACGTGCATTGCTTCTAAGGTGTGCAGGGTATCGAGGATGGATTCTCCTTTAGTGGTCGACATCCTAGACGCATTTAGATTTATCACGTCAGCCGATAAACGCTTGGCGGCAATTTCAAAAGTGGTGCGCGTGCGGGTGCTGGGTTCGAAGAAAATATTGACCACCGTGCGCCCACGCAATATAGGCACCTTTTGAATTTCACGTTTGCCAAAATTAATAAAGCTGGCCGCGACATCCATAATTTGAATTAAGGTTTCGCGGGAATGGTTGGAGATAGAGAGAAAATGTTTGAGCTGGCCGTCAGAAGTGGTTTCGATATTGGGGGGTGAGGCGTGATGGCTCATGTACGAGGCTCCGAGAGGCTTAGCTTAAATTGTTTATCAATATAACTGAGTTTAACTTGCTGTTTTTCGCTTAATGTAATGTGCTGGCCGCAGATGTCAGCTTGAATAGGCAGTTGGCGGCCAGTACGTTCGAGTAAGACTGCCAAGGTGATGGATTTAGGGCGACCGTAATCAAATAATTCATTCATCGCTGCGCGAATGGTACGGCCTGTGTGTAACACGTCATCCACCAAGATTAAGTGGCGGCCTTCAATGGATTCGGGTAAATCTGAGGCTTTGACTTGAGGGTTTAAGCCGATTTGGGTGAAATCATCGCGGTAAAAAGAGATGTCTAACATGCCTAATGCGTGTTGATTATTGAGCTTTTGGTGGAGCTGATCGGCGATCCATGCGCCGCCTGAGTGAATACCAACAATGAGGCTATCTTGTGTTGCTTGGCGTTCGCCTAAAGATTGCGCCATGCTATCAATCAGTTCGATGATGTCGGCATGTTGTAACATTATTATTTTGATCCTAGGCGTTCAATTTAGCTGATTATAGCGAAACTATGGCGAAACTAAAACACAAAGGCTAGGTTTATCCCATTTCAGAAAAATACACATCGAGAATCAGCTGTGCTGCCACAGAATCGCGCAGCAAAATATCTTTGGTTTTGAAGCGCTTGCCAGGTTGTTGATGCTCGCGCATGAGACGGTCAGCCTCACCTGAACTGTATCGTTCATCCGCAAAGCTCACTGGCATAGCAAGCTTAGCTGAAAGGCGGTTGCCCAGTTTACGAATACGTTTGCTTAAAGGCGTTTCTTCGCCTTCTGAACCTAAGGGCAGGCCAAACACGAGATGTTTAACGCGCCACGTTTCAATAATGGGTTGAAGGGTGGTTAAGGTGATCTCGTTTTGAGCATTAACCACTTGCTTGGTGGCAATGGCGCTCAGGGGTTGTGAGCTACGGGTTAAATCATTACCAATCGCCAGCCCAATGCGTTTGGTGCCGTAATCAAAGGCAAGATAAGCCTTCGCCATTTAAGCATGGCCCACATGGTTGGAGATTAAATGCGGGTTGATGCCGAGTTTTTGAATGACTTTACCGCCAATCAACTCAGGCGGTGTGTTAAAAACGATATCTGATTCTATTGGGCTGTGCAGCCAACTGTTTTGCTGTAATTCTTCTTCAATTTGCCCAGATGACCAGCCTGAATAACCTAAGATAAAACGGTAATGTTCAGGGCCTTTGTTTTGGCTGATGGCTTCTAAGATGTCTTTGGAACTGGTGAGAAACAAGGCATCGCTGATGATGAGTGTGGATTGCCAGCCGCCTTTGTCGGTGTGCAAAATAAAGCCTGCCTCTGGCTGCACAGGGCCACCGTATAAAATAGCTTGCTCGGGGCTGGCTAGATGTTCACAAGGCAGGTTAATTTGTTTAAACACTTCTTCTAAGGTTTGCGGCAAGGTTTTATTGATCACCAAAGCAATCGCGCCTGCTTCGCTGTGCTGACAGACCACGGAGACAGTATCACCAAACACTGAATCTTTTAATTGCGGCATGGCAATTAAGAATTGGTTTTCAAGTGAATGTTGAATGGGTTCTTTCATGGGTAAATATTACTACAAAGCGGGCATTAAAAATGAGGCTAAATAATTAAAATGCAATCGCTTATCAAGCCGCATTATTTTCGTGCTTGGCTGGTCAGCGTATGATTATCGAATGTCCAGGTTCGAATGATGTGTAGTTCATCGACTTCATCGGCAATTTCTTTGGGCAGCGCTTTGTAGGGGCTGGCAAGAATGGCAATTTCAATCGCGGCGTTATCGATCTCGCTGTTGCCAGAAGAACGATGCACATCCACACCGCGCACCACGCCTTGTTGATCTATCGCAATGTCTAAATCTAGGCTGCCGCTTAAGCTATTGTTGACTAAAACACTGGGGTAATGTGCGGTGCCGAATTCGCCGACATAGGTTTCCCAGTATTTTTGATAGGCTTTATACGATTTTTGCTCGTTCATTACCCCTAAAAAACCAATGCGCTTGGCTTCATTGATGGTTTTGTCTTGGCGTTTGATGGCATCTAGTAAGGTTTGTTGCTGGGCGATAAAGCTGCCATTCGAGTTATCCATGCTGCCCTTAACATGAACGATTTTTTTCTGTTTTCGTTCAATTTGTTTCGCGGGTGCTGAAGGCGTTTGGCCGCCTGCGCCGATTTGATTCTGATCGCTTAAGTTGTCGGCAGGCGAAAGATTAATCATAATGCTGTGCCTAATGGGAGCAGGTTCAGGCAGGCTGATATAAAAGCCCAAGCCCATAATCAGCAGGATATGTACCAGCGTTGAACCAGATAGATTCCAAAACAAAGATTGAGGTGATGTGAGGGTGTTTGAGGTGATGGTCGGAATCTTGTAATAAGGATGTTGGTTAATTATAACGTGCCTAAGCAGTGCTAGCCAAATTAGAGCGCTTTTTGTTTTTGATGATTAAAGCTTGATAGATAGACCCCTATTGTTGCTGCAGCACCACCGAGTATGAGTGATAGCGTTACTTTTTCATCTAGCAATAAGGCACCTAGAGAGACACCAAAAATAGGCACAAGTGCAATGTATACGCCCGCACTGGTCGCGCCGATTAATCCGATGCTTTTATAATATAAAACATAGGCGACCGCTGAGCCTAGGCCGCCTAAAAATAATAAGCTTCCCCAGCTCGTTAAACCAATATTTTTTATGTTTATAAAGGTAAGGTCTCCTAAGGAAAGTGCTAACAGGAAAAGTAAAGCAGTGCCCACTAACAGTGAATAAAACACGGCTGATGTGGCGCCCAAGCCATCTATCACCGGCTTTGCAACGATGCTGTAAGTTGCCCAGCTCGCAACGCAGCCTAAAATAAGCAGATCACCTTTCCACGCATCAACCTCCATTGAAAGTGCTTGCGGATCATTGCCAATGATGACGACACTGACGCCTAATAAGGAAAGAATAATACCTAGCCACCGAATCGGACCAATCTTCTCGTTAAAAAATAGAAAAGATACCAAGCCTATTACGGTAGGGTTTAATGCCACAATGAGCGAACCGCGTGATGCAGATATATATTGAAAGCCATAAAAGAAACACACATTATAAAAAAACACACCTGTCAGCCCCATCAGAAAAATGCGTTGCCAATGTTGGTCTTTAATTAATTGAAAATGCTTGCGCTTCGGGGGGGAGATAATAGATAAAACGATGCAGGCAATCAAAAACCTGAAAAAGGCAGAAAGCAATGGCGGCACGTCAATCGCGAGCTGGCGGCCGGCTATAAAAGTACCGCCCCAAATAAAGGCGACCGTTATCA
>JAZGFQ010000187.1:0-12337 GCA_036479635.1 Arenicellales bacterium | reverse complement strand
TCCCAAACATTTTCTAACAACATCATTCTAGACACCACTTGGCCTTGGTTTTGCATCAAATAAGCCAACAGTTTAAATTCACGCGGTTGTAAATCAATGCGCGTATCAGCGCGACTAACCGCCCTAGAGAGCAAATCTAGTTTTAAATCAGCGATCATAAATTCTGATTGTTGGCTGCTGTGTGCAGCGCGGCGCGTTAACGCATCGACTCTGGCAATGAGTTCAGTCATCGCAAAGGGCTTAGCGAGGTAATCATCTGCGCCCGCATTTAAGCCCGCCACGCGTTCGTCTACTTCTCCTAACGCGCTTAGAAATAGAATGGGCGTACCGAGTTCAGTATCTCGAATTTTTTCCACGATGCTTAGACCATCCATCACTGGTAGCATTCGATCCACTATGATTAAATCATATTGATTTTGTAAGGCCAGCGCCAAGCCATCTCCACCTGAAATGGCATGTTCAGTGGTGTAATCGTGTTGTTTTAAGCCTTGCTGTATATAAGCAGCCGCTTCGAGATCATCTTCTATGAGCAAAATATGCATATATGCCTTATTCCTTCCTACTTCTTTTAGGGTCTATTGAATTATAAACCTGCAGTGTATTATTGGGGGTAAATCTTGTTCTATCAATATATTAAATGACTGCAACACCTATTCAAGACACAGAATCCGCTTTGCTTCAAACCCAAGAGGTGATGCGTATCCTAGATTCATGGGGTATAAATTCTGATGCACAAATTGCTATTTTAGGCTGCCAAGAACATATTAGACCGCGAGATATGAAAAAATATCAAGACGGCATGAAAGTATTGCCTGAAAGTGAAGACATCGATGCGCGTGTAGAGCATATATTAGGCATTGCCCATGCCTTGCATACTAGCTATCCATCTCGGCCAGAAGCAGGGGCTTCATGGATGGCGCAGCGTAATGGCAAATTACGTGGACGAACGCCGATTCAATGCATCTTACAAGATGGCCGCCGCGGGATGGTGAAAATACGCTCTACTGTTGATTGCGCTTGGGCTTGGCATCAGGATGACCAGCATAATCCTTGCTGGGATAGTGTTAAAAAATAAGCGATTCCTTTTGAGTCTTCAAATCATGAAAAAGATTGCCGTGGTGTGTGTTATTCGTTATTGCAAGGTATGAAGTAACGCATAACCCTAGATTGATACTTTACTTTAGCATTGCATCAAGATGACCAGTATAATCCTTGTTGGGATAAGATGAAAAAATAAGCATTTCA
Organism: Arenicellales bacterium; assembly: GCA_036479635.1. GTDB lineage: Bacteria > Pseudomonadota > Gammaproteobacteria > Arenicellales > Poriferihabitantaceae > JAAELZ01. Next base: position 11,092 of record JAZGFQ010000187.1, on the reverse strand, counting down.
CGTTTAGAATCTTTAAATCGTGAACGAAATTGTCGCGCTTCGCTCGCTATGATGCGTGGTCTTATTGGTCATTACGAGGCGTGAAGCAACGTGGCAATCTCATGGTGATATTTAGCCAAGGTGTCTGAGGCTTGCCAGAATCAGTACAAAAAAGGCGCTCTAATGAGCGCCTTTTTTGATGGTTTATTACTCTTGAATTAATGATCAATAATCTGGCTTAAGAACAACTGAGTGCGCTCGTGCTGAGGATTATCAAAGAACTCATTCGGCTCGTTCTGCTCAATAATTTGTCCTTGATCCATAAAGATAACACGGTTCGCAACGGTTTTAGCAAAACCCATTTCGTGTGTCACGCAGATCATCGTCATGCCTTCATGCGCAAGCTCAACCATCGTATCTAATACTTCTTTGATCATTTCAGGATCAAGCGCAGACGTTGGCTCATCAAATAACATGATTTTAGGGCTCATACATAAACTACGCGCAATCGCGACACGTTGTTGTTGCCCGCCTGATAACTGCCCTGGGAATTTATTCGCTTGTTCAGGAATTTTCACGCGCTCTAAAAAGTGCATAGCCGCTTCAGTCGCATCTTTTTTGCTCATTTTCTTAACCCAAATTGGCGCTAAGGTGCAGTTCTCTAGCACGGTTAAATGCGGAAATAAGTTAAAGTGCTGAAAGCACATACCCACTTCACGGCGAATGGCATCAATATTTTTCAAGTTGTTGGTCAGCTCGATGTTATCCACATAAATATGACCTGCTTGATGCTCTTCTAGGCGGTTTAAACAACGAATTAACGTTGATTTACCCGAGCCAGAAGGGCCACAGACCACGATACGTTCACCGCGGTTCACTTCTAAGTTAATGTCTTTTAAGACATGGAAGTTACCATACCACTTGTTCATATTTTCGATACGAATGGTCACTTCATCGCTGACGTTAAGCTGGCTGTTATCTTGAGTATTCTCGTTCATTATTTTATCCTCTTTATTTTGATGTTAGCGCTTATGGCCAGTATCTAATTTATTTTCTAGGTGTCGGCTGTACCACGCCATGCCGTAGCAATGAACCCAGAACACTAACGCAACCAAAACATAACCTGTGTAAGGCACAGATTTGATCGACCATTCAGGGTTGGTGGTGGCGGTTTGTACGGAGTTTAAGAAATCCAACAAGCCGATGATTAATACTAAGGTAGTGTCTTTAAATAAGCCGATGAAAGTGCTTACGATGCCAGGGATAACGATTTTTAACGCTTGCGGCATTACGATTAAACCCATCATTTTCCAGAAGGATAATCCCAATGATTGAGCGCCTTCGTATTGGCCTTTTGGAATGGCTTGTAAACCGCCACGAATCACTTCTGCCATATAAGCAGATGAGAAGAGAGCGACACCAATTAATGCACGTAGGAGTTGATCTATCGTCACGCCTTTAGACATAAATAATGGCAACATGAAGCTGGCCATGAATAAAACCGTGATTAACGGAACACCGCGCCAGAACTCAATGAAAAGTGTGCTGACCATGCGCAGAACAGGCATTTCAGAGCGTCGCCCTAAGGCTAATAGTACACCTAAAGGTAATGAAGCAACGATACCAGTAATGGCTATGACTAATGTTAATAAGAAGCCGCCCCAATCGTTCGTGTTGACCACCGATAAACCTAAGGTGCCGCCCCCTAATAAGAAGTACGCAATGATCGGGAAAAGGACTAATACGATGATGCCCACTCGGCTGCGACCATTTTTTAAGCCCCAAGCCCAGAGTACGGTACCAATGACAACCATCGCACCAATCAATAACCACATCGTTGGAATATTATGTTTGATGGCCATTGAAATAAACAACACAGACAAGCCCGCAATCACAAAACCTAAAATGGTTGAAGTTGGGCGTGTTGCACGGCTTTCATTCTCAGGAATGATAAATGCCACCCAAACATAGAGCGCCCAAAGGACTAAATCGACACGCCAGCGTTGCGTTTTATCGTAAAAGCCATAGATGAAAAACTCCCACCATTCGCCTGCGAACGTCCAACAGGCGGCATCAGGATTAGCCTTACAGGCCTCGCTACCACCTGACCAGACTGCATCAAACATCGTCCAATTTAAGACTGGGGGGATTAATATGTACAGTAAAGCTAAACCCAATAAGGTTAAGATACTATTTAAAGGGCTGCTAAAAAGGTTGTTTTTCATCCAGCCCACTGCACCAACCGTATTACCCGGTGGTGCTAATTCAGGCAAAGGAAGTAGATTAACGACGCCCATTTTATTCGGATTCTTATTACTCATGATTATCGCTCCACCAATTTGACACGTTCGTTATACCAGTTCATAAATATTGAAGTGACTAAGGAAATGGTTAAGTAGACCAGCATTGTTAGAATGATTATCTCAACCGCTTTACCCGTTTGATTCAATACCGTGCCTGCGAACACAGAGACTAAATCTGGGTAGGCGATGGCAGTGGCCAAAGAAGAGTTTTTGGTCAGGTTTAAATATTGGCTGGTGAGCGGCGGAATAATGACACGCAGTGCCTGAGGAATCACCACTAACTTAAGCGTTGGTCCTGGGCGTAAGCCCAAAGCATTGGCCGCTTCTGTTTGGCCATGATTAACAGACTGAATGCCTGCTCTCACAATTTCTGCGATAAAGGCTGCGGTATATACCACAAGGGCTAACAGCAAGGCGACAAACTCAGGGATGATATTCAAGCCTTTATATTTATCAGGTCTAAACGTGCCCATTTCGCCAGGCTCAAGCACCATGGGGCTACCCATGATTAAGAACACCGCCGCAGGCAGGGCGAGAAGCAGACCTAATGTGACCCATAAAACAGGTGAACGCTGGCCTGTTGCCATTTGTTTGGTTTTTGCTTTACGCGCATATAAGATGGCGGCAATAATGCCAATACCGAATGCGGCTAAGACGAAGCCAAAACCACTTTCAGCAATCGGTTTGGGGAGTAATACACCGTTATTCGTGACCGAAAACCACAGCGCTTCACCTTTGCTATGAATCTCGCGTGGGCCAGGCAAGGGCTTTAAAACCGCGTGATACCAAAAGAAAATTTGTAGAAGCAGGGGAACGTTTCTAAAGAGCTCAACATAGATGGTTGAGATTTTGTTGATTACCCAGTTACTGCTCAAACGACCAATACCGACTAAAAAGCCGAGGAAGGTCGCGAGTATGCAGCCGATGAAAGCAATCAGTAAGGTATTGATTAAGCCAATGAAAAATACGCGGCCATAGGTTGACGTTTCATCATAGGGAATCAACGACTGAATAATAGAAAAGCCAGATTCTGTTTTAAGAAAATCAAAACCAAAGTGAATGCCTTGGGCTTCCATATTGCTGGCAGTATTAGCAATGATTGACCAGATAAACCATGCAATGACTGCAATGGTGATGACCTGATAGATTTGCCCGCGTGTTTTTTTATCGCTAAATGAAAAGCTTTGCTTAGGGGGCGCGGAGGTTGGGATCTCAGCCATGGTGCTCCTCTTTATTTATTGTTATTAAAAGTTTAAGACGTTCTGATTTAAGGAATTACTAATGATATTGAGTTAATTCGCTTAATCAAAAAATCTTGATTCGTTTTGTCGAGTTAAAAAAACTGAAGGCACTTTAAAAGTGCCTTCAGAGATTGTCACATTAAAAATTAACGTGCAGGTGGTGCATACATTAAACCACCGTTGTTCCATAACGCATTTAAGCCACGCGCTAAGCCTAATGGTGTATCAGGGCCAACGTTACGCTCAAAACTTTCGCCGTAGTTACCAACTTGCTTGATGATTTTATGGCAGAAATCGTTAGAAATACCTAACATTGCGCCTAAATCGCCTGAACCACCTAACTGACGTTGGATGCTAGGGTTATCAGATGCAGCCATCTCATCAACGTTAGCGCTAGTGATGCCCATTTCTTCAGCATTCACCATGCAGTTATGAGACCACATTGCGATATCACCCCATTGGTTATCACCGTGACGTACTAACGGGCCTAAAGGCTCTTTAGAAATGATTTCAGGTAAGATCATGTGTGCAGAAGGATCAGCCAATTTAGTACGCTGTGCAGCGATACCTGATTGATCAGTCGTATAAACGTCACAACGGCCAGCGTCATAAGCAGCGACTACTTCATTAGCGTTCTCGAAAGCCACTAAAGTGAACTCTAGGTTATTCGCACGGAAGTAATCAGAGATGTTTAGCTCAGTCGTTGTACCTGTGTTAGTACAGATCGCAGCGCCGCCTAAATCTTTAGCGCTTGCAACGCCCATGTCTTTACGCACCATGAAGCCTTGGCCGTCATAGTAGTTTACGCCCACGAAATCACCATGTTGTGCATCACGGCTCATTGTCCATGTTGTGTTACGAGGTAAAAGATCGATTTCGCCAGACGTTAAAGATGTAAAACGTGTCTTAGCTGAAAGTGGCTTGAAAGCCGCTTTGTTAGCATCGCCTAAAACCGCAGCAGCAACCGCACGACAGAAGTCTATGTCTAAACCGCTCCAGTTGCCATCGCTATCAGGGTTAGCAAAACCAGGAAGGCCTTGAGTCGTACCACAGTTTAGAACGCCTTTTTCCATGACATCACTTAATGTGCTTGCCTGAACGCTACCGATAGTAGCTAAAGTTAAACCTGCCGCAATGGCAAGCGTATTTTTGTATTTCATATTATCCTCTTAAGATATAATTATGTATTTAGATTTATGTACAACTATTTTAATGGTTAAACTCAGTGAATTCGGTTCAACCTAATCGCAGTGTACTCCTTTCTAGAGCAAAGCTGAATAATTTTCTTACCCATTTGGGTAGATAAGAATACCCTAATAAGCTTTAGTCTCATAGACAATTTCGTTAAAGCATGGGGCTAGGGATGTGAATTTTAAAATCGTTAAATTATGCCTGATTAGCTTGAACTACAACGCTAAGCAAAATATAATCGCGCGCCTTATGAGGCTTGAGTGTGCAAACACTTAAATGCCCATAATTTTTTTAACTCCTTTCTCTACTGAGTTTCAATGCCTTAATGGTAAGGCGAAGCAACAGAGGGAAACAATCCATGAGGAGAGCATGAGACACTACGAAATCGTATTTCTGGTTCATCCAGATCACAGCGAAGACGTCCCTGCGATGATCAAGCGCTTTAGCGCTACGGTCACCGATGCAGGCGGCAACATTCACCGCGTTGAAGATTGGGGCAGACGTCAGTTAGCCTATATGATCAAAGATGTTCATAAAGCACATTATGTGTTGATGAATATTGAGGTTGGTATAGACGCTTTGCGTGAAATCGAATCAAGCTTCAAGTTTAATGACGCTATCATCCGTAATCTAGTGGTCAGCAGGAAACACGCTATCACTGATGCTTCGCCTTTCGCGAAAGAAGAAGCAGCCGATAAAGCCAAAGCGGAAGAAGAAGCGAAAGCAAAGGCTGAAGCCGCTGAGAAAGCAGAGAAAGCAGAGAAAGCAAAGGCTGCTGCCGCAGACGCTAAAGCTAAAGAAGAGACAACTGAGGAGGCTGAATAATGGCTGGTAGAAAAAAGAAGGATAAGCGCAAAGGTAATCGTCCTCGCTTTACCCGTCGTAGAATTTGTAAATTCACTGCAGAGCACATTCCTGAAGCGGATTACAAAGATCTCGAGACCTTAAAAACTTTAGTGACTGAGAGCGGCAAGATTATGTCTGCCCGTAACACAGGCACAAAAGCTAAATATCAACGTCAGTTGTCTACAGCCATCAAGCGCGCACGTTTCCTTGCCTTGATGCCTTATACAGACAGCCATAAAAACTAGAGGTTAATCTGATGGATATTATATTATTAGAAAATATTCGTAACTTAGGCGCACTGGGCGAGTTAGTTTCAGTGAAAGCAGGTTACGGACGTAACTACTTAGTGCCTTTGAACAAAGCGATGTACGCAACCGATGATGCGAAAGATCGTATTGACGAAGCACGTCGTAACCTTGCTAAGCAAGAAGCAGAGCGTTTAGACGTTGCTACTGCACGCGCAGCCCTAGCTGCGCGCGAAGTTGCGATTACACGCCTTGCCAATGCTGAAGGGCATTTATTCGGCTCGGTTGCAAATACCGATATCGCTGAAGCCTTAACCACTGACGACGTTAAGATTGAGAAATCTGAAGTGTATATGCCAGATGGCGCATTCAAGAACGTCGGTGATTACACCGTTGAAATTAAGCTTCATGACGACATCAACTTTAATATTGCTGTTGAAGTCATTGGCGAGGAAAGCGATGGTTCTATCGAAGGTGTTGGCGAAGATGATAATGCCCATCCTTTGAAAGGCTTTGTATTGCCTTCTGAAGCCGATGTTGGCGAGTTAGATGATGACTAAGCTTTAGTTGATAAGCTTCGTGAATGAAAAGCGTCTTTTTAGGCGCTTTTTTCTTGCCTTGGAAATGAGTCGTGAAATCTTGATGCGCACTATCTTACTGATGCGTCTTTGGCCTTAGCAATGTATCTCCTTTGAAATGACCACGTTGCTTCTTCTCGCAAATAACGAAGCAAATAAACCCTCCTGTCATTGCGAGGCGGCAACGCCAACGAAGCAATCCGTGGGTGATACTCGAGGGCGACACTTCGCTAAGATCGAAGATTCGCCTAGGTCGGAGACTCGTGACGAAGCGGTACGCCCCTAATATCACAAAGTCATGCCGATATTACTTACAAACTATCCGCGCCAATCGTGCCTTTCAAGCTAGTTAAATATTCCGGGGCATGGGTATTTTTCAAACGCAGCTGAGCATGATCCAGCTTACTTTGAATGCCCATCTCTTCTGCGATATCGGTGTACTTCTCATCTTGCATAAAGGCGTTAAGCGCCTCAACATGACGCGTCCAAAGTTTAATATCACGCGTTTGTTGTAAGGCTAACCTTGCTTGGTACCAATCAGATGCCAACAAAGAAGGTAGCGTGAATAAGCTGCGAATATCTGCATGATGAAGATCTTTACCTTCAAATTGCCCCGTTGCCATGATGTGTAATAAAGCCTGCAAGGGCGGGCAAGCGGCTTCAACACTGCCATCATCGAGATAACGCTGCGCGACTGTCTGCTGAGTTTCAACGATGTTTTTGATACCATCAACAAACATCGGCATATCTTGTGTTTCAGGTTTGAGTATTTTCTCATCTAAAACCGCCGCAGGGCTATCGAAAATCTTGCCTAAATAACTGGCAACGAAACGGTCGGTGATGCGATAACCTAAACGGCTGGCATAAATCGTTTCACCTTCATATTCAAAATCATCTAGTTTTTCTAAATGCCCAGCTTCAATTAGGTTTTTTGCAGAACGCTCTTCGGCATCTAGTCTTGCCCAGATCTCAGGAATTAATAGGCTGATATCGTGATCAACGCGTAAGTTAGGGCCGATATACCCAGCCGCACTGGAAAAGCCATCATAGCCCGTTAAAATAAACGATACCAAGGCATTGTTTAAATCAGAGGTGGTTCTCAATGCATTAAACGGCCCTTTAGTGAGTGCGCCTTCGCTGCCGGTGCCGGTGGTAGAAGGTGATTTTCCCGTTAAACTGCTGATGAAATCCATGAACAGCTCGGGCAACTCTTGATAATGAATCGGGTTGAACACTGCTAAAGGGCGAATACCTGGCTCTGATGGGTTGTTACGTCTGCCCGTTAACACGGCATCAACGGGCTGTAGTACGGGTGCATTGGGCGTTAAGTTACGGTGCAGTCTTGCGCCCATGTGTGCGATGTATTTTCGAAAAGGCTTTTGTAAATCTGGGCGAAGTTGCAGATAACGTGGGTTTTTGCTCGCCTCACCATTGACCATTCTAGGCAAGGCGGAAGAGACGACATATTGATCATTATCATACGCTGCTTGAAGTTTTAAGCGCATGGGTTCAGTGTAACTTTGAAAGCTCACAACGTCTTCCACCACCGCTTTAAGCGCCTCGCCTTTTAACGGCTCATAATTAGCCATGAAAATATTCGCACGCGACATATCATATTCAGTTTGTTTATCAAAACCACGGTGAATCGCATCATCAGGGCGCTGAAATAAGCGATATTCGCAGTTATGCACTAACTTCACGCTGTCGCTCATGTATTTGGGCGATGTATTCGGCAAACTGGCGGTTGGGACCACAATCGAGGCGCTGATATCATCTTCCATTTGCACTTTCTCGCAAGCGATGAAATCTTGACGCAGTTTATAAGTAAGCCAGCCGCCTTTGGTGTCTAAGCCTACGCGTAAATACGACAGCGAGACTTCGCGATTATTGGCTTTTAAGGCGTGGCCAGCTTCACCATTGATGATGTCAACAGAATAATGCCTGCGCCAATCATCTCCCCATTCATTTTGATGCATACGTTTAATGATAAACACCAAGGATAAAATGCGATCAGGAAATTGCGCTAACCAAGTATTAAATTCATCTGTGTTGCTCGGTGAGGGCGAGAGGAGCTTAATAACGGAACCGAGGCTTCTATCTAACGATAATGGCTTGCGTGACGGGTCTCGGTCTTCGTTTAAGAATTCAGGCTTTAGGCGTTTAGAGTAATCATGTGTGATGATTTCTTCAGCGGCATTTAAATCTTCTTCAAGATCATTGACAAAAATAGGGCCAAAAATAACCGCATCATCTAAAGATTTTGATATCTCAGATTTTCCACCACCTGATACCGTGCTGGGTTTATGGCAAAACACACCTTCAGAATCGGTGCCAATTAAACGCCATGTCGGTGCGGCAGGGTGCTTCACCATTTCGATTTTATAACCATTGGGCTGCATATAAACCTTGCCCGGCTCTAAGCGAATGGCCTGTGTTGCCCCATCTTTCTGCCATTTGATGCTTTGGCCCTGAATCTGCATACGGATATCTTTGGGCACATAAATCAAATCAGGGTAGTGTTTATCAATTGCAAAGCCTGATTCTTGAAGCTCAATCTGCTCTGCAAAACGCTCAGCGAAACCTTCAAAGGTATGCGGGTCTTGGCGCGTTAAGCTATCAACACCATATTCTTCAGCATGGCTACGGCGCGGGAATGCTAGCGCGCCACCTGCGTGCTCTTCTTCTGCTAAGCCGTATAAATTAGCCGAATAACCAATCTGTGTTTTAACTTCTTTTTTACAATAACCATAATAGTTATCTGCGATGAGCGTGACCATGACGCCTGATTCATCGCGCGCAGTGATTTTAAACGCCATGCCGTCGTTATATTTCTCATCGGCATCTGTCCAGCACATACCTTCTTTAATTTGCTGCTCAGTGGCGTCTTTAATGTTCGGCAAGCCCAAATCTTTTTTCAGGCAATAAACTAAATGCGGCGCCAAAATCACGCAGCCTGTATGACCTGTCCAGTGTTCGATGTCTAAGGCGGCATCATGCTCAGGTAATAAGGGATTGCCGCCATTACCAAAAATGCTTTCGACGAAATCTAAATTGCTGACTAAATTACCGGGGGCAAAGAAACGAATTTCCATGCTTTTGAGCGCACTGACGGTTGGCACCTCGGGCACCACGGCAGGGCGTAACAATAAAGATACAAACAAATGCGCTTGCTCATCTTGCTCAGAGGTAAACGGAATCGCTTGTAAGGTTTTGGGGGCATCTAAAGCCGCGCGCAACAAAGCTTGATACGCTACTTTAGGCACGCTTAATTTATCGCTCTGAATGGGTAAGCCGCCTTCAGCGATATGAAACGAGCCTTTGGTGGTGCGCCGATCATTCGCAGGGTTGTTTAAAATACCTTGGCGTGTGCGGTAAGAGGTGACGATATCCGATGAGAATTTATCGCCTTCGGCAGGAATTGATAATTCACGCGCGAGGCCGTACCGGTCTAAAATTAAACTATTGCCAGGCAGGGTGGGTGTATCGCCCTCACAATTTTCAAGGTAGCGGTCTAAAAAAGATTGAATTCGTTTATCGGCTGGGCTCAAATGATTACTGAGCAGACGGTTTTTTTGATTATAGCTTTTGAGTAAATCTTGCGCAGAGGCTAAAAACTCATGGTTTGCAGTGTTCGCGGTGGGTTGCCCCGTGGATGCCAGCTTAAGATTGATATAAAGTTGTAAGCTTTTTCTATCGCGTTTTTTAAGGCTGGTTTTATTTAGACCGATCGATTCTTCAAAATTCATCTACATAAAATTAGTGTTTTATCTGATGTAGATACTAATGAAATGTGCCTAAATGCACAACATAAGCCTCTGTATGAGTGGATTGATTCACTTGTGGGCGAAGGCAGCCTAAAACTCGTTCTATAACGTTACTCTAAGGCACCGCCACAGCTACTGCCTGCGCCTGCGGTGCAGCCATAACAATGTTTATCCACTGCGATTAGATTCTCGTCTAAGCTTGCCGCATCAATCTCCCATACCTTTTGTAAAGGCTTACCCGCTAATGGCATTTCTAGCATTTGATTAAAATCACAATCATAGACATTACCCAGCCAATCAACGCTCACCAACTGCCGACACATCAAAGCTTCTACGGTGCTGGGATTAAAATTTTCAACCAACAAGCTTTGATAACTGTCTAGTTGATTCGTGCGTTTGAGGAAATGCTCAAAGCGTTTAATGGGCAAGTTGGTGATGGCGAATAAATTTGAGAAGGTGATGTTAAAGTCTTCTTTTAAGCGGGTTCGATACTCCAACTCTAAACTGGCTTGTGCAGGCGGTAGGAAAGGGCCGCCGGGGTTATAAACTAAATCCAAAGGCAGCGCTGAGCCTGATACGGCATCGCTGGCATAACCAAGTTTATTGAGTTTCTGCAAGGCTTCAATACTCTTACCAAACACACCTTTGCCGCGCTGAGCCTCAACATTTTCTTTGGTATAACAGGGCAGAGAGCTGACCAATTTTATTTTATGATCTGCATACCACTGGGCTAAATCTTCATAGCCTGGCTCCATTAGAATGGTTAGGTTACAACGAGAAATGATCTCAGCGCCTATGGCTTGAAAGCCTAAAATAAATTCTTTGAAATGAGGGTTCATTTCAGGTGCGCCCCCCGTTAAATCCACTGATTTTATGCCCGCCTCTTTTGCCCACGCTAAAATACGTTCCATGGTTTCCCATGTCATCAATTCTGTGCGTTTCGGC
>JAZGFQ010000186.1:0-4806 GCA_036479635.1 Arenicellales bacterium | reverse complement strand
TATTATAGCCCTAACTTAGACATACAACTGCTTTTAACATTTTGTACCGATGAAAGACCCTGAATTAAAAGACTACTACTTAAAAAAAATACTCAATGCGCGCGTTTATGACGTGGCAGTGCAAAGTGCGTTACTGCGTGCGCCTCGGCTAAGCAAACGCCTTGGAAACCATATTTGGCTCAAGCGCGAAGACCAACAACAAACTTTTTGTTATAAGCTGCGCGGGGCGTTTAATAAGATGTCTAAGCTCAGCCAGGCTGAGCTAGACAAAGGCGTGGTGGCGGCCTCTGCGGGCAATCATGCTCAAGGTGTGGCGCTCGCTGCGCAAAAACTTGGCTGTAAAGCCACGATTTTCATGCCCACCACCACCCCTGAATTAAAACAAGATTCTGTCGATGCGCTCGGCGGTATCGTTAAGTTAGAAGGCGATAGTTATTCAGATGCTGGTCTAGCTGCGGCTGAATATTGTAAAACTCATGATGTCACTTATATCCCACCTTTCGATGACGAAGACGTGATTGCAGGTGCAGGCACAGTGGCCGCAGAAATATTACGCCAAATGGAGTCTCCCCTAGAAGCGGTATTCATCCCCATTGGCGGTGGTGGTTTAATTTCAGGCATGGCTTGTTACATCAAAGCCGTTAACCCCACCATAAAAGTCATCGGTGTTGAACCTAATGATTCAGCCGCTATGCTCGATTCAATACAAGATGACGAACGTGTTTCACTGCCAACCGTAGGCATTTTTGCTGATGGCGTAGCGGTTAAAAAAGTAGGCGAAAAAACCTTCGCTATTTGCCAACAATATGTCGATGAAATCATCACCATCTCTACCGATGAAATGTGTGCCGCGATCAAAGACATCTACGAAGACACGCGCTCAGTGATGGAACCTGCAGGCGCACTCGGCTTAGCGGGCATCAAAAAATGGCTTCAACTGAACCCATCTAAAGACAAACATTTTGCCACGGTGCTCTCAGGTGCCAACATGAATTTTGACCGCCTCAGGCACGTTTCAGAACGCGCTGAGATTGGCGAAGGTCGCGAAACCGTCTTGGCAGTACAGATTCCTGAAAAACCAGGCAGTTTCCAGCGCCTGTTTAATTTTATTGGTGATTTAACCGTGACTGAATTTAATTATCGTTATTCCGGCGCGGATAAAGAGGCCAGTATTTTTATCGGTATTCAAAAAACCGACCCTGAGTTGATCGCCGAACGTATTCAAACCTTAGCCGATGAAAGCTATAAGCCCGTGGATTTATCCGGCAACGAACTGGCAAAGGTCCATGGCCGGCACCTCGTTGGTGGACGCGCACACAATTTACAAGACGAGCGCTTGTACACCTTTGAATTCCCCGAGCGCCCTATGGCCTTGAAAGAGTTTCTTGAGCAGATCAGTGGTCGTTGGAATATCAGCCTGTTTCATTATCGTAACCACGGCTCTGATTTTGGCCGTGTTTTATGTGGGCTACAAGTGCCTGAGAACACCCAAGCTGAATTTGAAATATTCTTAGCTGAGTTAGGTTACGGCTACACTTTTGAAGATAAAAACCCTTTTACCGAGCTGTTTTTATAAACATGAGCACACCTGACATCATTGAACTCATCGGCATCTATAACATCATGGGCGAAGGCTTGGTGGTAGAAATCATGGACAACAGCAAGCCCATGTTATACGACCGCCGTGGCCTACAATATCGAATTATCGAACGCAAAAAGCTTCAACGAGACACGCAAGTTGAAGAACGCGCCTTGGCACAAATTAATGCTTTCAGCACGATGCCTGAATACAGTGAGTTTTCTAATACACGCGCTTAAATAGATGGCCAAAGCCGACCAGAAATCATCCTTTCCCAAAAAACATATCGGCCTATTCGGTGGTTCCTTTGATCCAGTTCACACTGGGCATACTCGCACGATAAAATCCGTTGCTGAGCAATTATCACTAGATCAGGTATGCTTTATTCCCGCTGCGCGCTCACCGTTTAAAGATAAATCTACCGTAAAAGATACCGATCGCATTACCATGCTAACGCTGGCGCTTGAGCCTTACCCTAACTTTAAAATTGATCAACGTGAAATCAATCAATCAGGCACGTCATACACCATAGACACCCTTAATAGCATTCACGCAGAGCAACCCGATGCCCAGCTTTATCTTATTATTGGCATGGATGCTTGGCAGGGTTTTGAACGCTGGAAGCAATGGCAAGATATCACAGCACTTTGCCATATTGTTGTGATGACGCGGCCTGAATATTTCGCATCACCGCTCAGTGATTTCTGGCAAGAGAAACTTAGCACTCAAGTTAAATGCCTAAGAGAAAATGACAATCGTTTGTTCTTTGTACAAGTGTCAGAACTTGAAATCTCCTCTAGTCAAATTCGAGGATCTCTGCAAAAAGGCAAACTTGCTGAAGGCTTAGATGGAAAAGTCGCTGCGTATATTAAACAGCATGCGCTATATCACCCCTTATAATATGCACTGAAAAGAGCTAATCAAAATACTGCGTTTCCCATTTTTTATAAAGTGCATGAACGTGCTCCTTATAACTGTTTTTATCTTCAAAATTCTTAGGGTCGATCGCATCATAAACATGATAAGTGGCGCGGTTGTTTTGGGTTTTAATAAAGTCTTTGATTTTATCCATCAAGGTTTCTTCATCCCACTCAAAATCATCTTGTGCCTCGTAATGCAGGAAGATCGGCAGTATCGGCACACCTGTTCTTAAAGACACATCAAAAGGGCCGTTTCGAAAAGGTTGGATACGCCGCCCAAAGCAGCCGCCTTCTGGGTAAATAGCCAAGTTTCTGCCCGAACTAACCAGCTCAATCATATCTTCATGCACTTGCTTACGTGATTTCAAGCTGCTTCTTTTAACATAAAGCGTGCCTGCGGCATCACTGATCCTGCCTGCCACTGGCCATTTTCTAACCTCGCTTTTTGCCACCGAATACACATTAAACAAAGAAGGGATACCCACATCTTCAAATGCGGAAGGGTGATTAGCAATCAGAATATAATGTTTAGGCAGTGGGTCAACATTATGCTGGCTGAGCTTTAAATCTACATTTAAAGCACGCACAAAATGCCTGCACCAACTCCAGAATAAAGTGGGGTAGATGGGTTTAATCCACGCATCAGGCAGAAGCGCAAACAGATATAAAGCCGTAGAAATGAGCACCAAATCTATCCATCGGAAAAACAACGAAATATATTTAACAAGGCTATAAAACATAGGAAAGACTTTAGCCTTTCAAACTTGTTTTCACAAGTGTATTGATCCTGCCAATTTAAGCGTATAAAAACAGCCGAGATACCGCTAGAATCTTATAAACAACGCGATAAGTACCCTTTACAAGAAAATGAATCAAGCCACACAACAAGACTTGCGCCAAATCCTTGGTAAATTTTTAACGGGCGTAACCGTCGTTACCACACTTGACCAACATCAAGTGCCCGTCGGTTTTACCGCCAATTCTTTTACCTCGGTCTCGCTAGACCCGCCGCTAGTGCTCGTCTGCATAGCAAAATCGGCAGGCTTAGCCACAATTTTTCGCCGCACCAATGCCTTTGCAATTAATGTTCTTTCTGCCGAACAAGATGCGCTTTCGAATGGTTTTGCACGCAAAGATGAGGATCGTTTTGCAGGCATTGATTGGCAATCTAAAACCACAGGTAGCCCTATTTTGAAAGGCTGTGCGGCTTGGTTAGATTGCGAAATGCACGAAAAAATTATCGCCGGCGACCACATCATTCTCATTGGCCGTATTGTTAATGCACAAAAATCTAACTTGCACCCTTTAGGGTATTACCAAGGCCAGTATTGTGAGATTGATTTATCTAAGGAGGATTTTGAGCAAATTGAAGCGCGTAAATCTGTACATTCCAGCACTGGCATTTTAGTAGAATTTAATGATCAACTTTTATTGGTCAAACAAGACGATGGCCGTTATGACGTGCCGCGCACCGCGCCAGGCGATACCGAAGATTCAGGCGTGAATACTGCCATGATGAAGCTGGGCATCGAAGTGCACAACAAAGTTTTATTTTCAGTGGTTGAGGGTCGGCACCATCAACGTCTCTCTATTTATTACCGCTGCAATGTTGAACCCAGCGAAGCCTTGCCCAAAGGCGGCCAATATTTCGCGTTAAATGCCCTGCCAATGACTAAATTAAGTCGCCCTGACTTAGTCGCCATTCTAGAACGCTATGTTGAAGAAAAAAATGGCGGGCAATTCGGGATTTATATCGGTGATGAACATCAAGGCCACTTAGAAAAAATTGCTGAAAGAAAAATATAACTTTTCGAGATGTGGGGTCGATCAAGTATTAAATTTAGTTTAAATCCACTATTATCCAAGGCCAATTTTTACTGGATACATCCTTGAACGTCTCAACCCTCATTCACGGCCTACACTTTAACAACATACGCGGCGATATTTTCGGTGGCCTTACTGCTGCTGTCGTTGCCCTACCTTTAGCCTTAGCCTTTGGTGTTTCTTCAGGGGCAGGCCCAATCGCGGGCTTATATGGCGCTATTTTTGTGGGTTTATTTGCGGCTTTATTTGGCGGCACAGGTGCACAAGTTTCAGGGCCAACAGGGCCGATGACCGTGGTAATGACGGCCATTTTTACCGAATTCACCGCACTTGACCCTGTCAACGGTGCGGCACTCGCCTTTACTGTCGTCATGCTAGGTGGCTTGTTCCAAATATTATTTGGCGTGCTGCGCATCGGCCACTATATCAACTATGTGCCGCTGCCTGTGATCTCAGGTTTCATGAGCGGTATTGGCGTTATCA
>JAZGFQ010000185.1:0-6210 GCA_036479635.1 Arenicellales bacterium | reverse complement strand
AACCGTGCCAATTTGTTTTAGTTCGCTGGCTTTCTCACCGCTCGCAAAACCGATATGATATTCACCGCCATCACGCTTAACCGTCACGTCTAAAGTGGTGGTTAGCGCGTTCACCACCGATACGCCCACACCATGCAAACCGCCTGAGAAGTTATAACTTTTATCAGAGAATTTCGCGCCTGCGTGCAGCTTGGTTAAAATGACTTCAACGCCGCTCACGCCTTCTTCTTTATGAATATCAACGGGCATACCACGGCCATTGTCTTGCACACTGACTGCGCCATCTTCATGATGGGTAATGGTGATTTGATCGGCATAGCCTGCCATCGCTTCATCAACACTGTTATCGACCACTTCTTGAATCAAATGATTCGGGCGATCGGTCTCGGTATACATGCCTGGGCGCTTGCGCACTGGATCTAAACCCGATAAAACCTCAATAGATTGTGCGTCGTAGGATGTGCTCATACAAATTTTAGACCATGATTTAAAGAAATAAACAACTTCTTGATAGTAGCGGATAGCGGTAGAATACGCATCCTTAGCCGCCACTTTAATTTAAGCCCTATGCCGAAGAAAACAAAAACCACACCTGATAACAGTCAGCTCAGTTTTGAGACCGCACTGTCTGAACTACAAAAAGTTGTTTCGCGTATGGAAGATGAACAACAGAACTTAGATGACTCGATTGCAGACTACGAACACGGCATGCAGTTAGTGACGATGTGCCAACAACAATTAGACGCCGCGCAACTTAAAGTTGAGCAACTGGTTAAAACTAGAGGTGACCAAAAGGGCGACCAGAATTTTGAGCCACTAGAAACTGATAATGCCTAATTCGGCTTCAAACATCTCATTTGACGCTGCCAGCTTTAAAGCGCAATGGGGCGTTTATCAAGCGCAAGCAAATCAAGCATTAAATGCCGAGCTTAGCCGTTTATTAAGCTCAGTAGACGACCCCCTCGCCGCAGCCATGCGTTACAGCACTGAAAATGGTGGCAAGCGTTTTCGCGCAATGTTGGTCTATGCCAGCGGCCAATGCTTTAATGCAGCGTCTGATGGCTTAGATGCACCTGCGCTGGCCCTAGAATTCATTCACGCATACTCCCTGATTCACGATGATTTACCTGCTATGGATGACGACGATCTACGCCGTGGCCAGCCCAGCTGCCATCTTAAATTTGATGAAGCCACTGCCATTTTAGCAGGCGATGCTTTGCAAACCCTAGCCTTTGAGATTCTCTCAGAACCTAATCCAAATTTAAGCTCTGCCCAGCAAATTAAGATGGTGCAGCAACTCGCCAAAGCCAGCGGCGCAAGCGGCATGGCAGGTGGTCAATCTTTGGATATGCTCGCCACAGGCACGCAAACGAATCAAGCCACCCTGCAAAATATTCATGAACGCAAAACAGGGGCATTGATTCGAGTGGCCTTAGTGCTCGGTGCGCTGGCATCAAACGACACCACCGATCAAGAACTAGACATCATCAGCGAATATGGGCACTTAATCGGGTTGGCTTTTCAAGTGGTAGATGATATTTTAGATGTCACCCAAAGCAGCGAAATGCTTGGCAAGCAAAGCGGAGCAGACGCGGCTTTGGATAAAAATACCTATCCTGCGCTGATGGGGCTAACCCAAGCGCGCGATTATGCGGCTCAATTAGTCCACAGCGCACAGCAAAGTTTGGGTAAACTCAAGCGTGATACCGCTTTTTTGCACCAGCTGGCTGAATTTACCCAGCACCGAGAACACTAAAGCGCCCATTTTTTAGCATTGCACTCTAATTCCAGATTTTATAGACCATCGTGAACAGTGAATCCCACATCACCAGCTTACTTGCAGATATTAATGATCCGTCGGATATGCGTGCATTCGATAACGAGCAACTCACGCAGCTGGCCAAAGAGTTACGCCGATTCTTAATTGAATCTACCGCCATCACTGGCGGCCATCTTGCTCCAGGTTTGGGCACGATTGAACTGACCATCGCATTGCATTACGTTTTCAACACCCCTTACGATCGCCTCGTGTGGGATATCGGCCATCAGGCTTACCCACATAAAGTCTTAACGGGCCGTAAAAATGCTTTCCATACCTTACGCCAACTAAACGGCATTTCAGGCTTTCTTAAACGCTCGGAGAGTGAATACGATACCTTCGGTGCAGGGCATTCTTCAACCTCCATCAGCGCGGCATTAGGCATGGCGGTGGCGGCTCAGCAAAAACAAGAGCAACGCGAAGTCGTAGCGATTATTGGTGATGGCGCACTCACGGCAGGCATGGCCTATGAAGCCCTGAATAATGCAGGCGATTTAGACGCTAATTTATTGGTGGTGCTCAACGATAATGAAATGTCGATCTCACCCAACGTGGGGGCGATGTCGAATTATTTGTCACGCATTTTATCTGGCCGCGCCTATTCCAGCGTAAGAGAAGGCAGCAAAACCGTGCTCAGCACCTTGCCGCCGCCCGTCAAAGACCTCGCTAAGCGCTGGGAAGAACACATGAAGGGCATGGTCATGCCTGGCACTTTATTCGAGGAAATGGGCTTTAATTATATCGGCCCGGTAGACGGCCATAATTTACCCGCATTGATTTCTGTGCTTAAAAACATGGCCAAACTCAAAGGCCCGCGTTTTTTGCATATCGTCACCCAAAAAGGCAAAGGTTACGAGCCTGCTGAAGGCAACCCCAGTGTTTTTCATGGGGTCTCGCCCTTCAACCCAGACACGGGAAAAATCAAAACCAGTAAAAGCGTGCGTACTTACACTCATGTGTTCAGCGATTGGCTGTGTGATATGGCGGCGCAAGATGATCAATTAGTCGGCATCACCCCCGCTATGCGAGAAGGTTCGGGGTTGGTTAAATTCTCAGAACAATATCCTGATCGTTATTTCGATGTTGGCATCGCTGAACAGCACGCGCTGACTTTCGCGGCAGGTTTAGCCTGTGAAGGTTTAAAGCCCGTGGTGGCGATTTACTCCACTTTCTTGCAGCGCGCCTATGATCAGCTCATCCATGATATCGCCCTACAAGATTTAGACATCACCTTAGCGATTGACCGCTCAGGCATTGTCGGCGCCGATGGTGCCACCCATGCAGGTGTGTTTGATATTAGCTTCATGCGCTGCATTCCGAAGATGATCATTCTCTGCCCGATGAACGAGGCAGAGTGTAGAGAGATGCTTTACACCGCGTATCAACATCAAGGCCCTGCCGCGGTGCGTTATCCACGCGGCAATGGTGATGGCTCGCCTGAAAACGTGGAAATGCAAGCGATTGAAATCGGCCGTGGACAAGTGTTACGCGAAAGCGCTGCTGCTCGCAAAGTCGCTATTTTAGCGTGGGGAAATTTTGTTGAGCACGGCAAAGCCCCCGCTGAAAATTTAGATTGCACCTTAGTGAATATGCGCTTTGCCAAACCGATTGATGAGGCACTCTTACATGAGCTGGCCAAAACCCATGAACATTTCATCACCGTAGAAGACCACGCCATCATGGGTGGCGCGGGTTCAGCGGTGAACGAGTTTATGCAACAACATGGCTATACTTTGCCCATTTTAAACATCGGCATTCCTGATGAATTTTTAGAGCATGGTACACAAGCTGAAATTTATGCACAATTAGGCTTAGATGCGAATGGCATAGAACGCTCAATCCGCACCTTGATTTCTGCTTAATCACCCTTAAATATTGATGCTTCATTGTTATAATTTGCGCTATGCCATCTAATCCAAACCAGTCAAACGCTAAAAACACGCCCATGGCGGATGTTCAATCCAGCCAGGATACGCGTAATATCGCCATTGATAAGGTCGGCATTAAAGATATTCGTCACCCCGTGCGTATCGCCACGCGCAATGGCGAAGACCAGCATACCGTTGCAACTTTTAATATGTATGTAGAATTACCACATCATTTTAAAGGCACGCACATGTCGCGCTTTGTGCATATTTTAAATAATCACGAACACGAAATCTCGCCTGCTTCGTTTCAAATCATGCTCAGCGAAATGAGCGAATTGCTAGAAGCAGATACGGGCTACATCGAAATGAACTTTCCGTTTTTCATCAATAAAACTGCGCCAGCATCTGGCGTGAAAAGTTTGATGGATTATGACGTGACCTTAATCGGGCAAATTAAAGACGGTAAAATCTGCACGCAAACCAGCGTGGTAGTGGCGGCGACCAGCCTATGCCCTTGCTCTAAAAAAATCTCTGATTACGGCGCGCACAACCAACGCTCACACATCACCATCACCGCCAAGGCGAATGATGAATCTAACGACACACTCTGGATTGAAGATTTAATTGATGTTGCCGAAGCCGAAGCCAGCTCTGAACTTTATAGTTTATTAAAGCGCACCGATGAAAAAGTCATCACCGAACGCGCTTACGACAACCCAAAATTTGTGGAAGATTTAGTCCGCGATGTTGCCGCGCATTTAACCAGCATGGAGAAAGTTCAGGCTTACACCGTTGAGGCTGAGAATTTTGAATCCATTCATAACCACTCTGCTTACGCCCTAGTCTCTCACGACAAAAGCCAGTAATTCTGCTTCACCTTTTTACTGCTTCGTTTTTACGCACTTAATTTCATATGTCCACGGCTACGCACTCGTTACAGCAACGATTTTTAAACCTCAAAAATAATCGCTGGTTTGAAGCACTGGTGATTTCAATCATCATCATTTCCGCCCTACTCATAGGTGCGCGCACGTATTCTGTTGAACCTGGCTGGGCAAAATTGCTCACGGTGATGGATTACAGCATCACCCTATTTTTCTTGGTCGAGCTCAGCATTCGGTTCTGGGCGGAAGAAAATAAGCGTGCGTTTTTCAAAAACGGTTGGAATATTTTTGACACGCTGATCGTGTTAATCAGCATCATTCCCATGGCCAATGGAGACATGGCGCTCCTCGGCAGACTCATTAGAATATTCCGCGTGTTAAGAATGGTGTCCATCATTCCAGAATTACGCATCTTATTAAATTCACTCATCAAGGCCCTGCCGCAATTAGGCTATGTGGTAATTTTAATGTTCATTATTTTCTACATCTACGCCGCCGTCGGCAGCACCTTATTTCACAGCATCAACGAAGTGCTTTGGGGCGATATTTCAATCTCTCTGCTCACTCTATTCAGAGTCATGACTTTTGAAGATTGGACGGATGTGATGTACGAAACCATGGCAGTTTACCCCTTAAGTTGGACGTTCTACTTAAGTTTCATTTTCTTCACCGCCTTCGCCTTTTTAAACATGGTCATCGGCATTGTGGTGAACGTGATGGAAGAAGAAAACCGCAAGGCCTATGCGGAAGAACATAAATACGACCCAACGCTTGAAGATGTGATGGCGGAATTAAAGCAGATTAAACAACAACTGCAAAATTAATCAGAGTTGAACTAATATCAACCGACTTAAAACATTCTGCACAATCGCATCGCAATGATCTCCACCGACTTCATAAGCGCGCAGCCCTGCCTGCTCAAGCGTTGCTTGAATCTGCGTGCGTAATAACCCTTTAGCACGGAACAGGCGCGTCTTAACCGTCTGGGGTTTTATATCGAGTATTTCAGCCGTCTCTTTAATGCTCATTTGCTCGATTTCTCTTAATACAAACACCGAACGAAAATCGACTGGCAGCTGATCAACAACATGATTAATCAACCCTCTCAGTTCTTTATTTTCTAAACATGATTCTGGGCTGGGCGAAGTAGCGCTGGGCTTATCCTGCCAATGTGCAATATTAACCACGCCAATTTCATCATCTGGCATCGGTATCTCCCGCTTGTATTTTCGCAAATGCATCAGCGCTTCATTGCGTGTGATCGCTGCTAGCCATATAGATAACGGGCTCTCGCCGCGATAGTTTTCCATTTTACGAAAAGCCTTAATATGCGCCTCTTGAACAATATCCAAAGCATCGGCATCGTTTTTAACCACGCTGCGCGCAACACGATACATGCGCTGATTGTAGCGCCGCATGATGCCGCCATAAGCCTTGATATCCCCTTGTTTAACTTGCTCAACTAAATTTTCATCTGAAATCTCAGCGGGCGGGACAAGGATACTTTTAGCCTCGATTTCTAGATTTGATCTAGTCGGATTTAACTTGGTTTGGGGCGGTGGCATTATGTGCTCCTAATAACGTTTGCTGTTTGTTGGGCTTGGGCGAACATAATAAATCATTCTGAGTTTACGATCGT
>JAZGFQ010000184.1:0-3455 GCA_036479635.1 Arenicellales bacterium | reverse complement strand
TTGAATGGCACTTCTGGTTTGCCACGTTAGGCGTGGTGTTATACATCACTTCGATGTGGGTTTCCGGCATCATGCAAGGTTTGATGTGGCGCGCGGTCAATTCAGACGGCACCTTAACCTATAGCTTTGTAGAGAGCGTTCAAGCCATGCATCCGTATTACTTCATCCGAGGTGTGGGCGGTTTGATCTATTTATGCGGCATGATTTTAATGGCGTATAACGTCTATAAAACCATTCGTCAAGGCAAGGCTTACGACGCGCCAGTTTTGGCACCAGCTCACTAAAATAGGAGAATTATCATGAGTTTACAAGTTAAATCAGAAACCAATGTGTTCTTCCTTATCGTCGCCACGCTCATCATGGTGAGCATCGGCGGCTTAGTGCAGATCACCCCTTTGTTCTTCCAACATTCAACCACCGAGCCGATTAAAGGTTTAAAACCTTATAGCGCGCTGCGCCTTACAGGGCGTGATATTTATATTCGTGAAGGCTGCAACACTTGTCATTCGCAAATGATTCGTCCTTTTCGCGCTGAAACGGATCGCTACGGCCATTATTCAGTCGCAGGTGAATTTGTATATGACAAGCCGTTCTTATGGGGTTCTAAGCGTACAGGCCCTGATTTGCACCGCGTGGGCGGGCGTTACAGCGATAAATGGCATGAAGTGCATTTATATAATCCGCGTGATGTTGTGCCTGAATCGGTGATGCCAGCCTATCCTTGGTTGGCAGAAGATACCGCTGATTTTGGTATCGTCCAAAAGAAAATGAAAGCGCTGCGCATGGTGGGCATTCCTTATACCGATGAAGATATCGAAGGTGCTTTAGATAATATGCTCGCTGAATCTGGCAAAACTAGCTTAGAAGAAATCACCGAAATGGATGCGATGGTCGCCTATCTTCAAGGCATGGGCATTGAATTAAAGAGCGCACGCTAATGGTACAACTAATCGCAACAATTTCTACCGTGATGGTGATGATCACCTTTATCGTGATTATCGCTTGGGCTTGGAGCGGCAAACGCTCTGAAGACTTCGAAGAAGCCTCACGCCTACCATTTGATGATAACGCACCTACAGGAGACAAATAATCATGTCAGATTTTACACATCCTATTGTTGGCTGGCTGATCTCGATCGTCACCATCTTAAGTATCCTCGGCTGTTTTTGGTTGGTTTTCGCTAATAACGTTAAAAAAGACGAGGGCGAAATCAAACCCACTGGCCATGTTTGGGACGGCGACCTCGAAGAGTTCGACAACCCTTTGCCGCGTTGGTGGTATTACATGTTCTTAATGACGCTAGTATTCGGCGTGGTCTACTTAGCTTTATATCCTGGCCTCGGCACCTTTAAAGGACTGTTCGGCTGGACGCAAGAAGGCCAATATGAGCAAGAAGTCAGCGATTATGACGCAAAGTATGGCGCTTTATATTCTGGCTACGCAGCCACCCCCATTCCTGAGCTCGCTAAAAATACAGCAGCGATGAAATCAGGTGAGCGTATTTTTGCTTCATATTGCACCACTTGCCACGGTTCAGATGCACGCGGCAGTATAGGCTTTCCAAATTTAGCGGACGACGATTGGTTATGGGGCGGCAAGCCTGAGCAAATCAAAGCCACCATCATGAATGGTCGCGTGGGTAATATGCCTGCCAAAGGCGGCTTACCGTTGACAGATGCTGAGGTTTCTGATGTTACTGAATACGTCATGCAACTTGCAGGGCGCGATGTGGATTCGGCTGTCGCCACCCAAGGCCAGCAAGTGTTTAATAAAATCTGCTTAGCGTGTCACTTACCGACAGGCACGGGCAACCAAGCCTTAGGGGCCGCCAATTTAACCGATTCAACTTGGTTATATGGTTCATCTAAAGATGCCATCATGAAATCAATCAGAGATGGTCGCGTTGGCACGATGCCACCACATGGCGAGTTCTTAGGCGAAGATAAGGTGCATTTACTCGCAGCTTATGTTTATAGCTTGTCTCACTAATTGCATTGCCTATCACTTAATAGCAATGTTGTACTTCCTCACGTTCTAGTGTGTTGTTTACCGAGGACGGTGTAAACTGTCCTCGGTTTTTTTATAAATGAGATAACAATGTCCACACCTGAAATCCGCGTCACTCAAACCGATCTTTACGCAAAGCACGTAAAGATACACCCGCGTAAAGATAAAGGATTTTTCAATAACCTTAGGAATGCCTCCGTCATTGCGCTGCTGGTTATTTACTATATTTTTCCTTGGTTTAATTGGAACGGCAAGCAAGCTGTGTTGTGGGATTTACCTAATCGTAAGTTTCATATTTTTGATTTAACCATTTGGCCGCAAGATTTCTTTTTCTTAACTGCGTTGTTAATCATCGCGTCACTCGCCTTGTTCTTTTTTACTACGGTCGCTGGGCGTTTATGGTGCGGTTATGCCTGCCCACAAACTGTCTGGGCGCGCGCCTTACTCTGGATTGAAGAGATCACTGAAGGCGATAGAAACAAGCGCATCAAGCTTGATAAAGCGCCTTGGAATGGCGAAAAATTCCGTAAAAAAGGCCTAAAATATATTTTATGGATCGTTTTTTCCGTTTGGACAGGCTTTACCTTCGTTGGATATTTTTCATCCATTCGTGAGCTTACGCCCAATTTCTTTGCTTTTTCTATGGGCTCGGCTGAAACTTTTTGGGTGTTCTTCTATGCCTTTATGATTTGGTTATTAGGTGCTGTAATGCGCGAGCAAGTGTGCATTTATATGTGCCCTTATGCGCGTTTTCAAAGCGTCATGTATGACCCAGACACCTTACTCATTGCTTATGACGAACAACGTGGCGAGCCACGCGCGAAAGGCAAACGTAAGGAAGGCAGCAATTCAGGCGATTGTGTTGAATGCTCTGTGTGCGTGCAAGTTTGCCCGATGGGCATTGATATCCGTGATGGCTTGCAATATCAATGCACGGGCTGTGCGCTCTGTATCGATGCTTGTAATAACATCATGGAGAAAGTCGATAAACCGCTGAATTTAATTCGTTACACCACCGAGAATCGCTTAAAAGGCAAAGGCACGAATATTATGCGCCCGCGCGTTTATATTTACGGCGTACTCATCACAGCGATGTTAGCCGCTGTGGTCTGGGGGATCTTAAACCGTAACCCGATTGCTTTGGATATCATCCGTGATCGTAATACTTTATATCGTGATTCAGGCGATGGCAATATTGAAAATCTCTACCGCTTACGCATCATGAATAAGCATTCAACCGCACATCGGTTCAGCATAGAAATAGATGGCCTAGACAATGCGATTCTAGAAATGGACAACATCATGCCCATCATTGAATCAGGCACTATTCATGATCAAATCATTCGCGTCAAAATTGAACCATCCGAGCTCAACGGCGCACGCAGTACCGAATTTGGCATTAAATTAACAGCTGAAGATAACGCAGAGCTTTCTACTATTGAAGAAAC
>JAZGFQ010000183.1:0-2979 GCA_036479635.1 Arenicellales bacterium | reverse complement strand
AGATGTGATCAGTTATTTACGTTCTGAGCATGTTGATAATGCCAGCAATGAGCCAAACGAGCGCACGATTATGAAAGAATTGGGCAAAGTTTGGGGTAAGAAACCTTCAAGCAAAGACATGTATAATCTTTTCCCAGGCACACCGAGTAAGCAAGGCCGTAAGATTGCAGGTTTGCCAAAAAGTACGCGTAAGGGCGGTTACTAGAAAAGTCGCTTTTTAAGTGTTTAAGAAACCCGCTAAAGGCGGGTTTTTTTGTGCCCAAATTTTGTGGCTAGAGATCTATGAATCCAGTAGCAAGCTGCAACATCGAACGGCTAACACCTGCTTGCGCGAGTGCCTGGCTTGACCAGCTGTTTGAATTATTCAGCATGTGATATTTTCCCTTGGCGGCGTATACCTTAAACACGGTACGTTTAGTTTTTCCTTGGTGGATTTGCTGCGTGTTACCGTTGGCATCGCGCGCAAAACTGCGGTGGATATAATGGATCAAGCGCTGATAACCTTTCGCGGATAGCTCAAGTTTGGAATAATGCTTAGGGTTTTTAAATAGTTTGTCGGGTGATTTTTTTAAGCCGGCAAGATGCAGAGCAGTTTTGGTCGGCACCAATAAGGTATAGCTTGAGACGAATGCATTTTTTGAACCGCCGCCGTACCAGTTTCGGTCTCCCCAGCTAAAATTAATATAAGGAGCGTCAGGAAAGGCATGTTGGATGTCGTCTAATTCACCTAAAGTATCCGCCATTTTAAGCGTAATGCCTGTATGATTCTTGCCGTAAGTTAGGAAAATAGTATGGTTGTCAGGTGCATCTTTTGGGGCAGGGTATAAGCCTTTCTCAACGCTAACACAGGCGGTTAATACGCTGATGACAATGAGAAAGCTGCAACGTAAAATTAATTTAAGCGGTGACATATGCAGAAGCCTCATATTATTCAATCGGTAAATTTTGGTCGGCATTCCACTCAGACCACGAACCCGCATAGCCTTTAATTTTAGTGAAACCTAAGTGTTTTAAAACCGCGTAAGTATGGGCTGAGCGGTGATGGGTATAGCAATACGTGATAATTTCTTTGTTTTTATCTAAGCCCAGCGCATCGAATTTCTTTAGCAAAATATCATCCTTCACAAAGCGCAGATTGTTATTACGGTCGACTGCATCAAGCCAATTAAAATGAATTGCGCCTGGAATATGCCCTTTGCGCATCCCGCCGCGCATACCTGAATATTCCTCATAACTGCGTACATCTAATATGATGTGCTTATCGCTGTCCAGCACGGAATGCACATAGTCTTTATCGGCTAACGGCGCGTAGTTCATGGTCAAACTAGATGATGCAGGCTGTGGGCGAACCGCCTCAGTGCTCACGGGGTGGCCCTCATTGGCCCAAGCATGAATGCCGCCATTGATGAGGCTGTAATGTGTGTGGCCGATGATGTCTAGTGTCCAAATAAAACGGCTGGCTTTGCCGTTACCTTCATCATCATAAACTAAAACATGCGTGTCAGGGGTCAGCCCCAGTGCATCGAACAAGCTACGCAAACGTGGCGTTTTGGGTAAGCCGCCGGGCACGGGCAATAGGCCATGGATGATGTGTTCGTAATTTAAGTTAATCGCACCCGCTAGGTGTTCTTGTTGATAGGTTTCGGCCTTGCCTAGATCAATAATGAGCACATGTTCTTGGCCTAGTAACGCCTCTGCTTCACTGGGTTCAATTAAAAAGGAGGTGTTTTGCATATTTTGTAGCGTGAAAAACTTTTTGTGGAATACAATCTACGGTTATTCTAACCGTAAACGGATCACTAAAACCAAGTGCAGAACAATTATCTTAAGCAATGGGCGCATGTTGCCGCACCGAAAGCAAGCGGGCAGATGAAGCTTGAGCTAGAAGATTTTTGCGTGGATGAAATCTTAGGTTTTGAGTTATCGGGTGAGGGTGAGCACATTTTTCTGCACATTGAAAAACGCGGCTTAAATACACAGGATGTGATTAAAATATTAGCCAGCAAATTTGCACTTCACCCTAAACATATCGCTTATTCAGGGCTAAAAGATAAGCAAGCCGTGACACGCCAATGGTTAAGTGTATGGAGCCCGAAAGAACTGCATTCAGACACCCTTGAAACAGAGGGCTTTAAGGTTTTAACGCAAAAACGTCATATCAGTAAGCTTAAACGCGGTGCGCATCGTGCGAATTCGTTTGAAATTATTATCCGTCACCTTAAGCACTCAGAGCAGATTGAAAAAACCATAGAGCGTATTCGTTTAAACGGGGTGCCGAATTATTTTGGCCCGCAACGCTTTGGGCGCGGCGGTAAAAATTTAGATAAGGCGCGTGATCTATTTGAACGGATTCACACGCTTGGCAAGCGCGTTAAGCTTGATCGCCAACAGCGTAGTATCTATTTATCTGCAGCTCGATCATTTTTGTTTAATGAAGTGTTATCGACGCGCGTAAAGCAAGAAAACTGGGATTCAGTACTATCAGGTGAGGCGATCATGCTGGCGGGCAGTAATAGTTATTTCACAAGTAAAGGCTTAGCGGTTGAGGAAGAACAGGCATTACCAAACAGGTTGGCTGAGTTTGATATTCACCCTTCTGCACCATTATGGGGGAAGGGTGATTTAGCGACGGTAGAAGAGGCTTTAACGCTAGAAACGGATGCACTGAAAACGCATTTAGCATTGCAGCAAGGCTTAGAGGTGATGGGTTTAAAACAGCAACGGCGTGCTACGCGTTTAATTGCTGAAGACTTAACGCACGAATTTTTAGCGGATGACGTGCTTAAATTACGTTTTAACTTAGTAAAAGGCACGTTTGCTACCTCGGTGTTGCGCGAATTGGTTACAATCACCCTATAACCTTATACATCGTTACATCAATGTCATTCATTCAAAAACTTCGAAAATCATGGGCGCAGAATAATTCTTTATTGTGCGTGGGATTAGACCCTGACCTTAAAAAACTGCCTGTTTGCTTAG
>JAZGFQ010000182.1:0-2845 GCA_036479635.1 Arenicellales bacterium | reverse complement strand
GGTAACTTCGGTTTCAACATGAACGGCAACGCTGATTCAAACTTTGACGGAAGCAACAGTTCAAACGGTTCTTCTAACGGTTCTGGTCGTGGTAACGGTAACTTCGGTTTCAACATGAACGGCAACGCTGATTCAAGCGTCCAAGGTAACAGCAATGGCCAAATGAGCCGTCGTGATTACTACCAGCAGCAACACAACATGATGCAGAAGCGCCATGCTGGCAAGACTGCAACAGATGCTGAAAACTGCGCACCGACTGCTCCAGCAGCGCCTGCGGCAGCTGCTAAGGTTCAAGCTCAGTAAGCTTCCCTTACAATTTACGCCTAAAAAGGGCGCTCGTTCATCGAGCGCCCTTTTTTTATGGCCGTCATTCTTACACTCCTTTAAACTCCACACTTTAAATCCTTATCCCCATTTACGTTCAATATGTCTTTTTCAAATTTCGCATCACGCCTAAGCAACGAGGCTGGCATCATCAGTTTAATGGAAGATCTAGGCGCTGCGATGAGCGGTGAAGAAACGGTTTATATGCTCGGTGGCGGCAACCCTAGCCATATCCCTGAATTAGAACAATATTTCCGTCATGAAATGCTGGCCATTGCTAGCGATGTCAAACGCTTCGGTAAGATGGTCGGCGATTATGATGGCCCACAAGGCAATCAATATTTCATTGAAGTGCTCGCGGAGTATTTCAGTGAGCAGTTTGGCTGGGATATCAGCGCAGAAAACATCGCGATCACCAACGGCAGCCAAGCCAGCTTCGGTTTGCTGTTTAATACCTTGGCAGGCGAATTCAAAGATAATGCCTTTAAACAAGTGCTGTTGCCGCTTACACCTGAATATATTGGTTATTCCGATGTCGGCCTAAGTGACAAAAACCTGTTTACCGCGGCTAAGCCCATCATTGAACACATTGATGATACTTTTTTTAAATATCGTGTAGATTTTGAGCAAGCCCAGCTCAATGATGATATCGGCGCGATGTGCGTGTCTCGCCCCACCAACCCCACTGGCAATGTCATTACTGACAATGAAATCAAGCAACTCGCCAAACTCAGTAAAGCCAGCCAAACCCCGTTCATCATAGACAGTGCCTACGGCCTACCCTTCCCGAATATGGTGTTCACCGATGCCAAACCTATCTGGGATGAGCATATCGTGCTGTGTTTCAGCCTATCTAAACTCGGCCTACCCGGCGTGCGCACAGGTATTATTGTGGCGGCGCCTGATTTAATTGAGCGCGTGCGCAATGCCAACGCCATTTTCAGTCTCGCCCCTGGCAGCGTCGGCCCAGCTTTAGTCGCTGAGGCGATTCGCTCACGCGCACTGAATGATTTATGCACGCAACATTTAAAACCGTATTATTTAAAAAAGCGTGATGCCGCGATTGCACACATCAAAACACAAATGCACGATGTGCCCGTCAAAATCCACCAGCCCGAAGGCGCGATCTTTCTATGGCTCTGGTTCGACGGCTTACCCATCAGCGTACAAACGCTCTATGAACGTTTAAAAGCCCGCAAGGTGCTGATTATCGCCGGCCATCATTTCTTCCCTGGCTTAGAAGAAGATTGGCAACACAAGCATGAATGCATCAGAATGACCTATTCCAGCGATGCCGAAAGCGTTGAACAAGGCATTGCGATTATCGCTGAAGAAGTGCGGCTGGCTTTTGGGGCTTAGAGCGTTTCGAAACGTTTAAACAGTCACTTGTAAAACACTCGCTACACAGCACCTAACTTTACCGCCATCAACTTATACGTCTCGATATCTAATTGCTCTGCGCGGGCCTTGGGGTTTACGCCCCATTCAATTAACTGCTGCTCGCTGATTAATTTAGACAAAGCATTTCGAATGGTTTTGCGGCGCTGTGAAAAAGCCGCTTTTACAATTTGAGCAAACAAGGTTTTATCAAAACCTGCTGGAATCTCTGCGTTTTCCTTCGGCCACAGCTTAATCACCGATGACATCACCTTAGGCACGGGGAAGAATGCACCCGGCGGCACGTTAAATAGTTTTTCGCTGTTGAGTAATAAACCCGTCGTCACGCTTAAGCGCCCATAGGTTTTACTGCCCGGCGGCGCGGTGATGCGATCAACCACCTCTTTTTGCAACATGAACACCATTTCATCAATGACCTCAATGGATTCCATTAGCTGGAATAATAGCGGCGAGGAGATGTTATAAGGCAAATTACCAATAATCGATAATCGCTTGCCATCAGCTAATTGCTTGAAATCTAAACTGAGTACATCTTGCTGATGAATGCTTAAACCTTGCTTCGAGAATTTCCTGCCTAACAAGCGCACTAAATCTCTGTCAATTTCAACCGCTTCAACAGCGCCAAAACGATCTAACAAATGCGCGGTAATCGCGCCTTGGCCTGGGCCAATTTCGATACATTTAGCGCCCTCTTTTAAACGAATACTGTTAGCGATACGCTGCTGATACATCGTATCTTGCAGAAAGTTTTGCCCTAATCGTTTGCGTGGTTTATGCGCCATTACGCTGCTCTCCTGAGGTGCATCACCATCTGCTTAGCCTTTTCAAGCGCTGCCAATAAACTTTGCGCGCTGGCCTTGCCCGAACCCGCTAAATCTAAAGCAGTGCCGTGATCCACCGAGGTTCTGATGATGGGTAAGCCCAAAGTGATATTCACGATCTCGCCGAAGCCTTGTGCTTTAATCACCGGTAAGCCTTGATCATGATACATCGCGATGACGATATCTGCGTTTTCAAGCATGTGCGGTGCGAAGGCGGTATCTGCTGGCACAGGGCCAGTCGTTTCGATGCCCATTTTTTTGAGCGCTTGCAAGCAGGGGATAATGATTTCAATTTCTTCCAT
>JAZGFQ010000181.1:0-2695 GCA_036479635.1 Arenicellales bacterium | reverse complement strand
ATCTGGGCTTAAATGCCACTTATTCAAGCGATTCTGATTTCACAGAAACGCTTTCAGGCAACCGTTTAGCCAAAGGCATGGATGCTTATGCAACCTGCTACGGCGGCCATCAATTTGGCCATTGGGCTGGCCAACTCGGTGATGGCCGTGCGATTAATTTAGGCGAAGTGATTAACCCCCAGAACGAACGCTGGGCAATACAATTAAAAGGCGCGGGGCCAACACCTTATTCTCGCCAAGCAGATGGGCTGGCGGTGCTTCGCTCTTCGGTGCGCGAATTTTTATGCTCTGAAGCGATGTTTCATTTAGGCGTGCCCACTACGCGCGCACTGAGTTTAATCACCACAGGCGAGCAAGTCATGCGTGATATGTTCTACGACGGCAATGCGGGTTATGAAGCCGGCGCAGTGGTGTGCCGAACCGCCCCGAGCTTCACCCGTTTTGGGCATTTTCAAATCCTCGCGGCCAACCATGATTTACCGCTGCTCAAAAAACTAATTGATTACACCATTCGCACTGATTTTCCGCATTTAGTAGATGAAAACACTGACATCGATCATGCGCTGATGCATACATGGTTCAAAGAAGTCTGTACGCTCAGCGCCAAGATGATTACGCACTGGATGCGCGTGGGGTTTGTGCATGGCGTGATGAACACCGATAATATGTCGATTTTAGGCCTCACCATCGATTACGGCCCTTACGGTTGGCTAGAAGATTTCGACCCCGACTGGACACCCAACACCACCGATAAAGAAAACCGCCGTTACCGTTTTGGCAACCAACCCAGCGTGACACACTGGAATTTATCTCAACTCGCGCAAGCCATCGCCCAGCTCACCGAAACAACCGAGCCCCTACAAGCAGCCTTAGATCATTACGCAGATTATTATGATGCGCTTTATCAGGAGATGATGCTGGCAAAATTAGGCATCGTCGATGCGGACGTAAGCGATACATTATTGATCGAAACAACGCTGTCTATTTTGCAGAATATTGAAACGGACATGACGATATTCTTTCGGCAACTTTCTCAGATCAACCCTGATGCAAACTTGAGTGATGAGGCGCTATGCCAACCTTTACAAGTTGCTTATTACAGCCCTGAAGACGCCAATCAAAACCACATCAAACTCACCGCCAGCTGGCTGCGTGAACTGATCACACGCTGGCAAGCAAGCTCGCTGAGTCATGAGGCACGTATCGAATTGATGAATAAAACCAACCCCAAATATGTGCTGCGAAACTACCTTGCACAAATGGCCATAGATAAAGCTGATCAAGGAGACAATAGCCTGATTCATGAATTACACGCCGTGTTAAAAGCCCCCTATACCGAGCAAGACGGCAAAGAAATGTTTGCCGAAAAACGGCCTGAATGGGCGCGCCATCGCGCCGGTTGCTCGATGTTATCTTGTAGCTCATAAACACGCATACGCGCCATGAATGATAAAGCCTTTGAGGTAACGCCGCGCAGCGTGTTTGCGATTGTGGTGCCCGTGACCATCGCCTCGATGACCACGCCGCTGATCGGCATTACGGATATGGCGGTGATCGGGCGCTTAGGCGATGCGGCTTTATTAGGCGGCTTAGCCATTGGCGCGATCTTATTTGATCTCATCTTCACCAGCTTAAACTTCCTACGCTCAGGCACCACTGGCTTAACCGCTCAAGCCTTAGGCGCACAAAACACAGCTGAGCAGCACGCCGTGTTGAATCGTGCTTTACTGCTATCAGTCATCATCGGCGTAATATTAGTACTGTTCGCAAAGCCTATGTTGCAATTTGGCCTATATGTCATGCAAGCCTCGCCTGAAGTGGCCGCCGCTGTAAGCGCTTATTTTGTCATCCGCATTTTATCCGCGCCCCTGACCTTACTCAATTACACCATTTTAGGCTGGTTATTAGGGCTGGGTTTAGCGCGCCGAAGCTTGGTTTTACAATTAGTCGCCAATGGTATCAACATTGTTTTATCGATCTATCTCGGGCTCATCAAAGGTTACGGCATTGAAGGGGTGGCATGGGCAACGGTGATCAGTGAGCTAGCGGCATGCATACTCGGGTTTTATTTTGTACGTTTGCACGCAGGGCATTTCGTATGGGGAAGTTGGCAGGCACTTTTAAACAAGCAAAAAATCAAACGTACTTTATCGTTAAACAGCGACATCATAATCCGCTCGTTTATCTTACTATTCGCCTTTAGTTTCTTCACCGCCCAAGGCAGCCGCATGGGTGATATCACCTTAGCGGCCAACGCCATTTTGATGAATTTCTTTTTGCTGTCCGCCTTTATTTTAGACGGCTTCGCCACCGCCACGGAGCAATTAGTCGGCAAAGCCATCGGTGCGCGCTATCTGCCTGCTTTTAACAAAACTGTGCGTATTTCCTTAATCTGGAGTGCGATTTTATCCGCCCTGATTTTTTGTTTTCTCATGCTGTTTGGCCCTACCATCATCGCCTGGCTCACTACCAATCTAGCGGTGCAAAAAGAAGCCAATATTTATTTAATCTGGGCAGCACTCACGGGCGTTTTTGGGGTCTTAGCCTTTCAAATGGACGGCGTATTCATCGGCGCAACGTGGTCGAAAGACATGCGTAATATGATGATTATCTCCCTCGCCGTTTATTTTTTAGCATGGTGGCTATTCACCCCATTGTGGCATAATCATGGTTTATGGCTATCGCTGGAAGTATT
>JAZGFQ010000180.1:0-5954 GCA_036479635.1 Arenicellales bacterium | reverse complement strand
ATTTATCTTGCATGGCTTTTTATGGATGCTTTTGAACCTGCAATGTTTGGAGATGTCATAAAAGCTAAGGACCATACTTTTCATTTTTAATTAATGCTGTCTTCTAAATATCCATTCAAACTTAGTCGCGTTATTCAGGATAAGCCTTTTGAGGTTTATTGGTCTAAATCTGCGGATAAGGCATTTAAAAAACGAACGTCTCCATTGATTGTTGAGATGGAACTTAAATTTGCGTGCATGGTGCGGATGTTGGTGTATTTCCATGAGCGAGTTGATGGTGTGGGTTTGGTGCATATTAGCGATAAACTTAGTGTGTTTTATCGGCCAGTGATGGGTCAGAGATATGCGGTGGGAGAGGTGTCTGATTTAGGGAAGGTGAAAATGGGAACACTGGCCTCGGGACCGATGACTGAGCGATTTCCGAAGCGATTGAAGATTGATTACAAGTGCGGGCAGTGGTTTGGAGAATATGTCTGAAATGGGTTTATGGGCTTGGTTTAAAGGCTAAACATTTGGTTTGAGTGCTTATTTGAATTGAATAGCCCAAAATTGCTTTGATATAGACGAATTTGGCGTTTTTAAACAGCGCTTTATCGCCTTAAATCGAATACAATCGCCGCCCTTATTTTTAGCCCTTGGCTTTGGCCAACCTAATTCCATGAAAGATCTTAGAAATATTGCCATCATCGCGCACGTTGACCACGGTAAAACCACCCTTGTTGATGAGTTGTTAAAACAGTCAGGTACACTCGGCGAACGCTTTGGTGACGTTGAGCGTGTAATGGACGGTAATGATCTTGAAAAAGAGCGTGGGATTACAATCTTATCGAAGAACACGGCGATCAAATGGAACGATTACCGCATTAATATTGTAGACACCCCTGGGCACGCCGATTTCGGTGGTGAAGTCGAGCGGGTATTGTCGATGGTGGACAGCGTATTGTTGTTGGTCGATGCAGTGGAAGGACCGATGCCTCAGACGCGTTTTGTCACGCAAAAGGCGTTTGATCATGGCTTGCGCCCGATTGTGGTCGTCAATAAAATCGATCGCGATGGCGCGCGCCCTGATTGGGTGGTGGATCAAGTTTTTGATTTATTTGACCGCTTAGGCGCAACCGATGAGCAATTAGATTTCCCCATTATCTATGCTTCAGCCATCGAAGGTTATGCCGCGCTTGAGGCAGATGAGCGCCCAGGCAATATGGAAGCTTTGTTTGAAGCGATCATCGAGCACGCGCCTGAGCCAGATGTTGATGTGAATGCGCCGTTTCAAATGCAGGTGTCTTCAATTGATTACTCTAGTTTTGTGGGCGCGATTGGCGTTGGGCGTATTCATGGCGGAAAAATCAAAACTAACACGCCTGTTATTGTTGTTGGTGCAGATGGTAAGGAGCGAAATGCACGCATTTTACAGATCATGAGTTTTCATGGTTTAGAACGTATCGAAGTAGAAGAAGCGCAAGCAGGCGACATCATTGCGGTGACGGGCTTAGAGGAGGTAAGTATTTCGGACACAATCTGTGACCGAGAGCATCCTTCGGCCTTGCCGGCTTTATCAGTAGATCAGCCTACCGTGACGATGATGTTTCAGGTGAACACGTCACCTTTTTGCGGCCAAGAGGGTAAGTTTGTGACCTCGCGCCAAATTTTAGAGCGCTTGCAGCGCGAACTGATTCATAACGTAGCCTTGCGCGTGGAGCAAACCAAAAACCCAGATATCTTTGAGGTCTCGGGACGCGGTGAATTACATTTATCGATTTTATTAGAGACCATGCGCCGTGAAGGTTTTGAGTTGGCAGTTTCGCGTGCCCATGTTATTTTCCGTGAGATTGATGGCGTGCGTTGTGAGCCATTTGAAGATTTAAGTGTGGATGTGGAGGATGCAAACCAAGGCGCGGTGATGGAGGCCTTAGGCGTACGTAAAGGTGAGTTGCGCGATATGGTGCCAGATGGAAAAGGCCGTGTGCGTTTAAGTTATTATATTCCTGCGCGTGGACTCATCGGTTTTCAAACTGAATTCATGACATTAACCTCAGGCACCGGCTTGTTGAACCACGTATTTGAAAATTACGCACCTGCTTTAGACCATGAATTTTCGGGCCGCCATAACGGTGCTTTGATTTCGATGGCGCAGGGCAAGGCGTTGGCCTTTTCATTGTTCAACTTACAAGCACGCGGCAAATTAATGATTGGCCATGGTGCAGAAGTGTATGAAGGGCAAATCATCGGCATTCACTCAAGAGACAACGATTTAGTCGTCAATCCACTTAAAGGCAAGCAATTAACGAATATGCGCGCCTCAGGAAAAGATGAGGCTGTTGTGTTGGAATCGCCGATGCGATTGAGCTTGGAGTCGGCTTTGGAAATCATTGAAGACGATGAATTGGTGGAGATTACGCCAGAAAACTTACGCGTTCGGAAGAAAATTTTGACCGAGAGTGATCGTAAAAAGGCTAGTCGCCAGAAGGCTTAAGCGTTTTTTAAGGCATTATTCACTGTGCCCAGCAGTGAATAAAGCATAAAAGCACAAGATTTGTTTGAATGGTGTTTAATTGAGGTATACTTAAACCTTGATGTTAGAAATCAAGCTTGTACTTTAAATGGCTGAAAGCACGCAACAAATTGCATCGCAAGGCGTTAGGCTGAAGGCAGGTAACAAGCCAAATAATAACGGGAAGGTTAATCACTATGTTTGGTAAACATGTTTGGATCGCGTAAAAGTAACCAATTTATTGGCGTGGATATTGGTGAGTCTGCGGTTAAGTTGGTTCAACTGGAAAGAAACGGTCAAAAACTCACGGTTCAAAAGGTCGCAATAGAACCTTTGCATCGCGGTTTATTTGTAGAGGGGCAGATTTTAGACCCTGAACAGATTGGCTCGATCATTGAAAACACCCTTAAACAAAATAAGTTTACCGCCAAGCAGGCGATAAGCTGTGTAAACTATTCAGATGTTATCTCCAAACGTTTGATGGTACGTGCTGATTTGCGCGACAGAGAATTAGAGCAATGGATAGAATTTGAAGTCGATAAATTCGTGCCCTTTCCTGTGGCAGATTTAAACATTGATTACCAACTAATCGGCGATAAAACGGATAATAACGAACGTGAGGTTCAGGTTGTTGCGTGTCGTAAAAAAACCATTGATGCTTTGTCTGCTTGTGTAGAATTTTCAAGTTTAACCCCCGTTTCTATAGATATCGTCCATCATGCGTTTAGGCGTGCTAGCGCGCCCGTAGTAGAAAGCATGGCGGGGGGCGGCATCAGTGATTTAACCGCGATTGTTGATGTGGGCATGTCTAGCATGCGCTTTTATGTGTTCGATGGTGATGCGATGATTTATCAGCGTGAAGAAGCCTTTGGTGGCGGTATTCTAATTGATGACATCTCTTCTGAGTATTCGATGTCGGAAGACAAGGCACACTTAGCCATATACCGAAAGCAGTTGCCAGCGAGTTATCGTGAGAAAGTATTAAAGCCTTATGTGAAAACCATGTTAAAAGAGATTGATCGTGGCATTTTATCGTTTGAATCAACGGGCATGGATGGGCAGGTAGCACGAATATTGTTGGCGGGCGGCTCTGCGCGGGTAGGCGGCTTGGCAAAAATTTTGAATAAGCGCGTGCGCTTAGATGTTAAATTATTAGATTCTACGAGCTATCTTAAGTTACATAAAAGTGTAGATGCCAAAACATTAAGATCGCAGGCACCGCAAATTGCTTTGGCCTGTGGCTTGGCGATGTGGACTCAAGATTAAATGAGACTTTATAACATTAAGGCGAGAACAGCATAACGTGACAAACATAAATCTACTGCCTTGGAGAGAAGCACAGCGCGCTAATAATGATCGCAAATTATTGGCGGTGAGTATATTGTTTTGGGGTTTATGTTTGCTGGGCGGATATATCGCCTTTAAGCATGTGTCCGATATGTTGGCGCATCAGCAAGATCGTAATCAATACTTGATTGTGGAAAATTCGCGCTTAAATCGTGAAATTAAAGACATCGAAAAATTGCAGGCAGAAAAAGTGGAATTAGTCGGGCGCATCGATGTGATTCAAAATTTACAGCAAGACCGAATGCAAGTGGTGCATGTTTTTGATGATATCGTTAGAAAACTACCGCCTGGCGTCACCTTAGATACGATGACCAAGAAATCACAGAACATCAGTTTAAAAGGGCGTGCGCAATCTAATTCGCGCGTCTCTGAGCTGATGAATAAGTTAGATACCTCGCAATGGTTCGGCGGGTCTAACTTATCTGTTGTAAGCTTAAAAGAAACTAAAGATAGCCAGCTGAGTTTGTTTGAATTGGCCATCACTGAAAAAACTCAAACCTTAAATACAAGTAGCGAGGCAAACTAATGAATGTCTCTGAATTATTTGAATCGCTACAAGATATTGATTATACCGATATCAGTTCATGGCCGTTCGCGCTTAAATTACTGGGCTCATTTTTGATCGGTACTTTGATTGTTGCTGCGATTTATATGCTGTTTCTGGTGCCCAAATATGAAAGCTATGAGTTTGCCCAAACACAGGAAGTTAAACTTAAAAAAGAATTTGAGAAAAAGCAAAAACTGGCCGTGAATCTGCCTGCTTATCAACAGCAGATGATTGAGATAAAAGATCGATTTGAGAATGTTTTACAACAATTGCCGAATAAAGGTGAGATTCCAGATTTATTAACAGATATTTCGCAGGCGGGTGTAGAGCAGGGCTTAGTGTTTAAACAGTTTAAACCTTCAAAATCAGAGCAGCGAAATTTCTATGTGCGCCTGCCGATCGACATAGAGGCCTCGGGGTCGTATCACCAGCTCGCAGGCTTTATCAGTGCGGTTGCTAATTTTCAGCGAGTGGTGACCGTCGGCGCATTTAACATTACGCGTAATAGGCAGTCAAAGCAGTCAGAAGATGATGGTGCGCCGCCCCTGAGTTTTAAAGCCAAAATTTATACTTATCATTTCAGTGATACTGAAACTTTATCGAATAAAGAAGGCGGTGCCAAGAGGGTGCAAAGATGAAGCTGATTAGAGTAGTCCTGATGTTCATTGCGATTGTTTTATTGCAGGCCTGTGCGGATGAAGCCAATGTCGATGATCTTAAATCGTTTACTGAAAAGGTGCGTAATAGTGAAAAGCCGGATGTTGAGCCATTGCCAACCATCCAAATCACCGAATCGTTTGAATATGCTGCCGCTGATATCGACAGCCCTTTTGATGCGACCAATGTATTGCCTGAGCGCCAAGCTTCTTTAGAGATTGACCCTGTATTGCCTGATCAAGACCGATTGCGCCAGCCATTAGAGTATTACCCCTTGGATTCTTTAAAAATGTTGGGTACGCTGAAACAGAATAATATTATGCACGCAATTATTTCGACGCCTGATAGTACCGTTGAGCGTGTCACGATTGGCAATTTTGCGGGTATGCAATTAGGTGAAATTATCGAGGTACGTGAAGCTGAAGTGGTGCTTGAAGAGACATTTCGTCTAAAAAATGGCGGCTGGGAAAAACGCAAAGTCAGTGTTGCTATTACGGAATAAAAGGAATATCCTGATAAATTATGACTGTATTACAATAATTTAGTTAATTAATTTAAATTAAATTCAAGAAATTATTGATATTAATGATCACATTATAAGAACGATATGTTTAATCTAAGAAATAAAAAACTATTACCGCTGGTCTCATCTGCATTGATGGTGGCTTTATTATGGCTGGGCATGGCCTCTTCGGCAACGAACCTATCTTCGTCGATTCAATGGGTTGCAAGTGCTCATGCACAGACGGTGACGCAGGCAGGGGCACAGTATCAATTAACGGGCATCACGCCAAAGCAGTTAACGGATGGCAGTGCTGTGA
Organism: Arenicellales bacterium; assembly: GCA_036479635.1. Lineage (GTDB taxonomy): Bacteria > Pseudomonadota > Gammaproteobacteria > Arenicellales > Poriferihabitantaceae > JAAELZ01. The sequence goes on along the minus strand of JAZGFQ010000180.1, from coordinate 91 downwards.
TTGATTTGAAATTTTCTGGCGGCATTCCTAATATCAACCACTTTTTAATGGTTAGCCCGCCTCGGGTTATTATTGATTTACCGCATGCAGC
>JAZGFQ010000179.1:0-12376 GCA_036479635.1 Arenicellales bacterium | reverse complement strand
CTTAACCTAGCTGAACAGAGGCGCGCATTATAGGCATCAAATGCCGTTGCGCAAGCCTTATTTGAAACTATTTTCTGAGGCCTAAATTAAACTTTATTTCCGAAGAAATTCTGCTCAATCCCTGCATCAGAGGCGCGCATTATAGGCATCAATTCTACTAGCGCAAGCATTATTTTAAATTATTTTAAAACGGCTTAAAACAAAGGTTTCAGCGGCATATGCCGTGCCGACTTAGCGTAAACTATTGCGTTAAAGCCCTTAAAAGAACTTCACCGCCAAGGAAAGAATGTCATCGATGATTGAACCATCGCCATCGCTATCAAGGAAAGTTCTCAACAAACCACCACCCGCTTTACGGCTGGTACCCGCCGAACTTGTTTTACGCTTCATCATGCCCATCACCACCATGGCCAACACCGGCAGCATCTTCTTTAAGATACCCGAGCTAACACCCGCTTTTTTAGCCGCTGCCCCTGCTACATTCCTGCTGACATCTTTGCCCTTGAGGATATGTCCCAACACTTCATTTCCTTCATTAATGGTATCGTCCAAATTCAAGGTGCCGAAATCATTCAAAGTGCGCTCATGATTACCGCGTGACAATGCGTCTAATAATGAACCCGTGCCTTGCTCGGTTTTCATGTTGTTAGATAGGCCGCGCGTCAATGCCGGCGTCAATTGTTTAATAGCCGCTTCTGCTAACTTTGGGTTGATGCCCATGTTCTTAGCTAATGCGCCCACTAAAGCGCCGCCGCCTTCCTTTAAAATTGATTCTAAAATATTCATTGATTTGCTTATTAGTTATTGAGTTATTCCTTATATAAGGCCTCTTGAGCGTATTTCATCTGCCATACCTTTTATACAGGCAAATTCAAGACATACGCATCAAGAAGCGCCAAGCTTTATGCGCTTAATTGATGCCGCGGTCTATACGTTGCAAACGTGATTTTGCCGAGATAGACACGGGATGATCTGCATAACGACGCAACACATCATTAAAGGTTGTTTTCGCTGCTTGGTAATCACCGATATCATATTGCACATAGCCTACTTTCAGCAAAGCCTCAGGCACGCGATCACTACCAGGATATTGCGCCACCACTTTACGAAAGGCGCGTATCGCCGCTTCGTACTGTCGATTGACATAATTTGCCTCACCGATCCAATAGCTGGCATCATCAGCCAAGCCACCGTTTGGATGCTGATTCACCAAACGCGTAAACTGCGCCACTGCATCGGTATAACGCGATTGCTTTAAATGCTCGAAGCCTAGATCATATAAAGCTTGTTGATCTTCTGTCGCAATGGCCGCGGTTTGCGCAGGCTCAGTGCTGTTATAAATATTACCCGATGGTGTGATTTGGTTTTGATCCGTCAATATAGGCTGAGATTCAACCACCAAACCATTGGCCGCCGCCCCATTCGCAACAGCACCATTACTCGCCGCACCCAAAGGTGCTAAGCCACTATTCAAACCACCTGATTGATTAAACCCCTGCGAGCCACCCTGCTGGATATTCTCTGCCACGCGGAGGCGTTGATCTAAGCCCTGAAATAAATCTTGCTGACGTTGCTTTAGGTTCTCAAATTCAAACTGCTGCTCTTCTAACTGATTCCTCAGCTCGCGGATCTCCGCTTGCAAGGCATTCATTTTATTGAGCTGCACAATCGCTTGCGGTGTCGGCACAGTCGCCGCTGCAACAGGCGCTGGCACAGGCTGCGCATTTTGCACAGGCACGCGCACATTGGTAGAACCGCAAGCGCTTAAACCTGCGCCCAACACAATGGCTGAGACAGCCAGCGAAATGGCGCGCCGAGGGCGCACGAAAGAAGTTTCAAAAGACATGAACAAGATTAGGTAAGGTTATTGATAAATGATTTCAACGCGACGATTCAAACTATAAGACGCATCATCATGGCTAAGTGCCACTGGCCGTTCTTCACCGTAAGAGACTAACTGAATGCGATCTAAAGCAACGCCAAACGCGCCCATAATTTGCGATACGATTTTCGCACGATCTTCAGACAGCGCTAAATTATATTCTGCCGTACCACGCTCATCAGCATGACCTTCTAGCGTAATAAAGACATTAGGTTGGTCGGCTAAATATTGGCCGTGCGCTTGTGCGATAGATTCGCCTTCAAAGGTCAGTGACGCAGAGTTGTAATCAAAGTAGATCACACGCTTGCCTAATGGGTCGTTCATATCAGAGCCTTGCGGGCCAGCCATGCCTGTGCCGTTTAAATCGCCGTCAATCGTGCCCGATACAATGGTGTCATCATTCAAGCCACTGTTCATGCCATCACTGCTACCGCCGACATCGCCTACTTGCACGCTTTCTTGGGCTTTTTTACCTGCGCAGGCCGCCATGAATAAACTCAGGACAGAAACTAATACTACTTTTTGAATGGATTTGGCTTTCATCTTAACTCCTCTTAATGTGGTTGAATGTGCTTAAGCTATACGTGCTTATTAAATTATAATTTAGGTGACCAAGCAGGCGCCTTCACTGAGCCTGCCTCTGATCGATGCGTATACGTCACGTTACCATCGCTTGAAACGGTTGATAGAACGTTCTTGCCGCGCAATACAGTTGAATACAATATCATTTCTCCATTAGGTGAAAATGAAGGTGACTCATCTAAACGCGTATTGGTTAAGGTTTTAATGTTACGCGTGGCAACATCATAAATTCCAACTTTAAACCCACCACCGACATCGGTAATTAACACCATTTTACGGCCATCAGACGAATAAGATGCGCCTGCATTATAACCGCCTTGGAATGTCATGCGCCGTGCTGAACCACCTTGCGCACTCACTTGATAAATTTGTGGCTTACCTGCGCGCCCAGAACTGAACACGATATTGCGCCCATCAGGCGACCATGATGGTTCCGTATCAATCGCACCGTTACGTGTTAAGCGCGTTAACACCCCAGAATTCACATCTTTAACATAAATCTCAGAATTGCCGTCTTTAGATAAACTCATGGCAAGTTTGCTGCCATCAGGCGACCATGCAGGCGAAGAGTTGATGCGCGGATAATCTGATATCAAAGTGCGCTGACCGGTGCGTAAATCTTGCACATAAATCTGCGCGCGCTTTTTCTCAAAAGAAACATACGCTAATCTATCCGCTTGCTGCGACCACGCAGGTGCCATAATCGGATGCGCAGATTCTAGTATCGTCACGGGGCGATAACCATCAGCATCAGAAATTTGCAGGAAATACCGTTTATTTTTTTGAACGCCCTGCTGCATCACATACGCAATTTTAGTATCAAATGCGCCAGGAATGCCTGTGAGTTTTTCATAGATGATGTCACTGATTTTATGCGCCACTTTACGCAACTGCGCGCTTTTTACCACTGGATAAGTATTGCCCACCAACTGGGTTTCATTGAACACATCCATCAAGCGAAACGAGACTTTATATTGATCGCCACCCAACTGCTGTACTTCACCAATGACAATCGCGTTCATTTTTAACAAACGCCAGTCTTTATATTGGATTTGCGACACCGTTGAAGGTTTACTTAAGAAATCACTTTCAGCCAAAGGCTCAAAACGGCCACTGCGCGATAAATCTGACGCGACCACATCCCAAATAGATTCCGACAAAACCTGCGCAGGCGTGACCCGAAATGGCACGATGGCAATGGGAATCGCCGCTTTCACACCTTTGGTAATATCAATGGTTAAAATTGCTTGCGCAGGGGCGCTTGATAAAATACTAAACAAGGCGAGGACGATAAAAATATGTGCGCGAATATGCGTAAAAATCTGCTTAACCATGAGGTGTAATGTGTTTCTCCAATGAATACGTGGATATTAGCTTGCTTTGCCCCGAATCGGTAGCCGCAATGCTTACAATGTCTAAATTGTAGCCTTTTACGCTGAATCTAGTTTGAATAATGAACGCGTTCTCACTGTGGGGCGAAATTAAACTCAAATTCTTCGGGTGCAGCCGTTGGCCAATCCACACTAATCGGCAATGGATTGGATTGCTTAATGGCCAATTCAGCCTCACGATCACAGACCGCATTACCACTGCTACGCGTCATACGCACGCCTAACAACTGACCATTGGGCGAAGCTTTAATAAGCCATTTTGTTACCAAGCCCAAGCATTGCGTATCTTCTCGCCAATTATTACTCACCATACGCGCAATCGCCGCGCCGCCCGAACCCCCAATCGCTTGCCCCCAAGCACGCTCAGCGCCCTCTCGATTCATCTGGGCTTTCATGGATTTCTCCGCTGCCGCTCGCTGAACTGCCTGCTGGCGCGCCTTGTCTTTCTTCTTTTTATCCGCCAACTGTTTCTTTTTGCGTGCCGCGTCTTTTCGTTTCTTTTCGGCTAAAGCCTTTTTCTTTTTCTCAGCGGCTTCGCGTTTTTTCTTAGCCAATGCTTTTTTCTCGACGGCTTTCTTTTCAGCGACCTTCTTCTTTAGGGCTTCTGCTTTACGTTTCTTGTCTGCCAAGGCTTTCTTTTTAAGTTCAGCCTTGCGTTTTTTCTTAGCCAATGCTTCTTTCTCATCCTTCTTCGCCTTGTCTTTCTTAGCCTGCGCTTTTTTTAATTTTTCTGCCTTACGCTTTTTTTCTACCAATAACTTCTCAGCCGCTACTTTCTTTTTAACTTCCTCACGCTTGCGCGCAATCTCTTCACATTCCGCTTTTAATGCCTTTGCTTCATCTTCTGATTTAGCGGCTAACGTCTGCCCTTCACAGGCATAGTTATACACCGTGGGCTTGGGTAGCTTCTTAAGTTTAGGTGGCTCGGGAATAATTTCAGGTGGCACTATTTCTGGTTCTGGCTCAGGAAGCGGCAAGGGCTCAGGTAGATTTTTAAGCATTTCAGGCTCAATAATTACCACCGCTTGAATCGGCTTTGCGCCGACTGGTTTAGGGGTTTTGAATAAATCCGTGTTCAGCCCGATCAAGGCAATGATGATGGCATGCACCAACAAAGCCAAGCCAATGGCACGGGTATTACTCAGCAGATTTGAAAACCACTCAGACATGGGCAGCGCGCCTTAGTTTAAATCCACTGGCGCAGTGGCCAGCCCGACTTTCTCAACGCCTGCTTGTTGCAATAACACCATGCCTTCGATGATTTTACTGTATGGCACATCGCCATCACCGCGCACCATGAAAGGGGTTTTCGGTTGCTTTTGTAATACAATCGTCGCTTGACGCTGTATCTCAGCTAATGCGGTTGATTCAAGCGGAGCTTCGTTATCATTCAAATAATAATTGCCGTCTTTATCGACCGTTAATACAAAGGGTTCAATTTGTTCTTCGTCTAAGGGTCGAGCATCCGCGGCCGGCAACTCAACATCCACGCCCGTGCTTAATAAAGGTGCTGTCACCATAAAGATCACCAACAGCACTAACATAACATCGATATAAGGCACGACATTAATCTCGCCCATCAGGCGTTTCTTGCGGCGCGAACGTAGATTTGATTGCATCATCGCGACTAATCGCTGCGCTTGCTAACGATTTGACGGTTGACGATGCTTAAAAACTCTTCCATGAAAATCTCATATCGAGAACCTAAACGTTCGGCTTTAGTGGCGAGGCGGTTATACGCTATGACAGCAGGAATCGCGGCGAACAAACCCATCGCAGTGGCGACTAAGGCTTCTGAAATACCCGGCGCAACGGTGGCAATCGTAACTTGCTTCATCGCACCTAAAGAGCGAAATGAATTCATGATGCCCCAGACCGTGCCGAACAAACCGACATAAGGCGCGGTTGAGCCGACCGTGGCTAAAAACGGCAGGTGATGTTCTAGTTCATCCATCTCGCGATTCAGCACCACGCGCATGGCGCGGTGTACGCCATCGATCATCTCGCTGCGCGCGACATCGCCTTTTTTCGCTAAGCGCGTATATTCTCGAAAGCCCGCGACAAAAATGGCAGGCATGCCTTCTGAATCAGTATTGCCCCAATCTTGATGCAAGCGGTTCATATCACCCACTGACCAAAACTCGTTCTCGAACTCATCCGCGCTGGCCTCTAAACGTTTTACTTGTGAAGACTTTTTAAAGATCAGTGTCCAGGAAATAATGGAGGCAACCAGCAAAATAAGCATGACTAATTGCACGATAAAACTGGCGTTCGTAACTAAATGCCAGATGGATTGATTTGCTTCCATAGGGTTATCTATATAGGTGTTATTTATTGTTTTAAGTAATCGGGTAGCGCAGCAGGGCGAAATGTTTCGCTTGAGACCATCGCTAATTGAATTTCTGCTTTAACCAAAACTTGCCCATCGAGGCGCACTTCTTGCGCGATTATCATCGACGCTCTGCGTTGTGATTCAATCGCTGCACTAATCTCTAAGGTATCGCCCAATCTTGCGGGGCGTATAAATTTCATCTGCACCGAGCGCACCACAAAAATAAGCTTATCTTGCTCAACTATTTTCTCAATTGGCCTGCCCATATTCCGCAACCACTCATTACGCGCGCGTTCCATAAAACGCAGATAATTAGCGTGATACACCACGCCCCCTGCATCGGTGTCTTCGTAATAAACACGCACAGGCCAAATAAATTCTACGTTCATACTGATACGCTTAATTTTTGCGCCATTATGACAATAAGGACTGAACCCGTGATTAATTTCATGATTCAGTTGCTCCGCCAGAAAACATGGAGGCTTGCCCAGCATGATTGCCTTGATCTGGCATCGTCAAGCCCATATGCTGCCAAGCTAAACGGGTGGCCACGCGCCCGCGCGGCGTACGCATAATGTAGCCTTGTTGGATTAAATATGGCTCGATCACGTCTTCAATCGTACCGCGCTCTTCGCTGATCGCTGCGGCCAAACTTTCTACGCCCACCGGCCCACCATCGAATTTTGTTATCAACGCGCTGAGTAAATTCCTATCGAGCATATCCATGCCCGTTTGATCAACTTCCAACATTTCCAACGCAGCAATCGCTAAGGCTTCGGTAATGATGCCATCGCCTTTTACTTGGGCGTAATCTCTGACGCGGCGCAATAATCTGTTGGCGATACGTGGCGTGCCGCGCGCGCGGCGGGCAATTTCATGCACACCTTTTGTATCGGCTTCAATCTCTAAAATAGCCGCTGAGCGCCCAACAATAATAGATAAATCTTCAATCGAATAAAACTCTAAGCGCTGCACAATACCGAAGCGGTCTCGCAGAGGCGAGGTGAGCAAGCCTGCGCGCGTAGTTGCGCCAATTAAAGTGAATGGCGGTAGGTTCAACTGAATTGAACGCGCAGCAGGCCCTTCACCGATCATAATATCCAGCTGATAATCTTCCATCGCAGGATATAAAATTTCTTCAATGGCTGGGCTTAAACGATGAATTTCATCGACAAATAGCACGTCATTTTCTTCAAGATTGGTCAGCATTGCCGCTAAATCACCCGCCTTTTCAATCACCGGCCCCGAAGTTTGGCGCAAAGTTGAACCCATCTCAGTGGCCAATATATTCGCTAAGGTGGTTTTACCTAAGCCCGGCGGGCCGAATAATAAAACATGATCTAACGCATCTTGGCGCTGACGAGCAGCTTGGATGAAAATCTCAAGCTGTTCTTTTAATTTAGGCTGGCCTGTGAACTCGTTTAAACGTAAGGGGCGCAAGCTGCGATCAACCCCTTGCTCGCTTAAATCATCGTGCTCCATGGTCGGAGAAATAATCGGCGTATGTTCCATTCGTTATGACGACAAGGCTTTTAAAGCGGTGCGAATTAAACTTTCACTGTCTAAGCTTTGCGCATCTGGGATAGCGCGTACTGCGCGTGATGCGTCTGCGGCACGAAAACCCAAAGCAATTAACGCACTGGCTGCATCGTTAATAGCCGAACCTGCCGCTTTGGCCGAAGCGCCTCCATCTGAGGCTGCGCTGCCGCCTTCAGCCAATGAAGGCAAACGATCACGCATCTCAACAATCAAACGTTCGGCAGTTTTCTTGCCGATACCAGGCACACGCACTAGAGCAGCAGTGTCTTCACGATGAATGCAGTCTGCAAATTCAGCCGCTGAAAGCGTGGATAAAATTGCCAAGCCCACACGTGGGCCTACGCCATTGACTTTTAATAAAGCCTGGAACAAAGCGCGCTCATCTTTACTCGCAAAGCCATAGAGCAAAAAAGCATCTTCACGCACCACGGTATGAACGTGCAAAGCCACTTCATCAGCACTTTGCGCTGACAAAGCATAAAAAGTATTCATTGAAGCTTCGAGCTGATAGCCCACGCCGCCGACATCTAATAAGATTAACGGCGGTTCTTTTTCGAGAATTTTACCGCGTAAATAGCCGATCATGCTGTTCTTGCCTCTAAGCCGAGTCTATTGGCTAAATCAGCGGAATGTATATGACAAATCGCGCAGGCCAAAGCATCTGCTGCATCTGATTGTGGGTTTTTACTGAGATTTAATAATACCCGCACCATGTGTTGCACCTGATCTTTCTTCGCGCTACCCGTGCCCACCACCGCTTGCTTGATTTGCTTGGCGCTGTATTCATACACTTCCATGCCTGAATTGACCGCCGCACACATCGCGCTTCCGCGCGCATGGCCGAGCGTTAACGCCGCTTTAGCGTTGGTCGCCATGAACACTTGCTCAATCGCCACGACATCGGGCTGGGTTTGAATGATTAATTCACTAACCGCATTATAAATATGCGCCAAGCGACCAGATAACGCTCCGCCGCCTAAACGCAGTGCTTGGCTGGCAATGCCGACTAATTTACCGTCAACCAATTCCACCACGCCTAAGCCGGTAATTCTTGAGCCAGGGTCTATGCCGAGTACGCGCATGATTAGAATTATTCCTCTAAATCAGAGAACAAAGCATTGGTGAACACGCTCTGCACGTCGTCTAATTCTTCCAAGGCATCCACTAAGCGCAAGATTTTCTCTGAGGTATCAGCATCTAGTTCAACTTCCAATGAAGCGCGTTGCACGATCTCATCCATCTCAGGCTCAAAACCCGCTGCTTTGAGCGCGGCTAACACCGAGAAAAAATCTGCAAACGTAGTGATGACTTCCGTCATGCCATCTTCGGTTTCGATGTCTTCAGCGCCTGCTTCAAGCGCCGCATCCATAATCGCTTCTTCATCCACACCTGAGAACACGATCGAGCCTTGCTTGTTAAATAAATACGCCACCGAACCATCGGTGCCTAAATTACCGCCTGCCTTACTGAACGCATGGCGCACTTCCGCCACGGTGCGGTTACGGTTATCGGTCGCGCATTCAACCAATACTGCCACACCGCTGGTGCCGTAGCCTTCATATAATACTTCTTCAATCGCTGCACCTTCACCTTCACCCGTGCCGCGTGTAATCGCGCGCTCAATGGTGTCTTTGGTCATATTCGCGCCGAGGGCTTTATCTAAAACGGTGCGTAATCTGGGGTTATCGTCTGGGTTTCCACCGCCTGCGCGCGCTGCCACCGTGATTTCACGAATGAATTTTGTGAAAATTTTACCGCGCTTGGCATCCTGCGCCGCTTTACGGTGCTTGATATTCGCCCATTTACTATGTCCAGCCATATCGATCTACAAAAGGTTTTAATTAGGTGTGATTATAGACGAATTGAGCAGGGGTTTTTGTCTTTGAAGACACAAAAAAAACCAACTGTAAAAGCACCTTAAAATGATTATCTTGATCCGATATCTGCTTATCATATATACTTATATTGCTTATAGAGAAACGCGGGTTGAATGCTTCAACTCCCTTTTCTAATGATCAATAGAGCAAGGCGCATTACAATTTTAATTGAGAATGCAGATAACACTAAACGGAGAACGAATCATGTACCCAGGTAAATTACTATTAATTATCCTAGCGCTATTGAATTTCACGTTCATCAGCAGCGCATCAGCGCACGATAAAGTGGTGGTCATCCCCTTGGGTGGAGATGACGCTCCATTACCGCAATTTAGAATCATCGGCTTAGGTGGGTCAGATGGGCAGGTTTATAATGGCCGCTTAGAATTCACCGCAGATACTACACCAGACCAAAATAGTCTCTGGGGAACCGTTTGCGATGATATGTTCAGCAATAATAATAACGCCGCAAATGCTATCTGTCAGGATTTAGGGTTCTCCAGTGGTGGAACCGTACTTCAAGCAAACAATACGCCTGATGGCACTGGTTTTGTCATATTGGATGATGTTGTTTGCCCAAATGGTGCCGATAGCTTTAGTGATTGCACGCATAACGACTACCATGTTAAGGACTGCGGCCATAGTGAAGATGTCGGTGTTGTATGCACACCTAACGCACCCCCCGCACCGCTGGTCGAAGCACTCGAATTTCGCATCATCCCCGAGCCAGGTGGTGCGGGCGCGGGCGATGGGCGGTTAGAAGCCAAATACATCGATTCGCGATATCCAACATGGGGAACGGTTTGCGATGACCGTTTCGATGAAAATAATAATGCTGCAAATGCAATCTGCCAAGGCATGGGCTATGCCAGCGGCGTGCTCAGAGCTAGCCAAGACACAATAGTCGGTGAAGGTCTAATTTTTCTAGATGATATGCTCTGCTCATTGGGCGCAACGAGCTACCAAGATTGTACTTTCGTCGTTTTAGGTTCTAATTGCGCTCATGATGAAGACGTGGGCGTGACGTGCTCGAATTAACTTCAATATGAATGGTGGCCATTGAAACCTTTAAGCATTACTCGCTTCGTTTTTAAAGGGAGTGACCCTTTGTAGGCTTTAGCCTTCTTGCTCAGCCTTAGGCTTTCGTAGCTTAATGCCTAAATCACGCAACTGAGTATCATCGACATCGCTCGGTGCTGAGGTTAATAAACAAGAGGCTTTCTGGGTTTTAGGAAAGGCGATGACATCGCGAATTGAGCTTGCGCCGACCATCATGGTGCAGACGCGATCTAAGCCAAAGGCCATGCCGCCGTGGGGTGGTGCACCGTATTTCAAACCTTCAAGCAAGAAACCGAATTTGTTTTCTGCTTCTTCTGCACCGATGCCTAACACGTCTAATACTTTTTGTTGAAGCGCTGAATCGTGAATACGCAGCGAACCGCCACCGATTTCAGACCCATTTAGCACTAAATCATAAGCGCGTGATAATGTTTCGCCAGTTTTATCGGTGCCGAGCAAGCCTTCATCTTCAATGCGCGGTGCAGTAAATGGATGATGCAGCGCTTGAAAGCGGTTATTATCTTCATCCCATTCAACCAATGGAAAATCGACCACCCAAATCAGCGCCCAACCCGCTTCAACCATATCCAAGTCTTCGGCGATTTTAACTCTTAACGCACCTAATGCATCATTCACAACTTTGGCAGAATCTGCACCAAAGAAGACGATATCACCTGTTTGCGCGCCAGAGCGTTGCATGATTTGCATCACGACATCATCAGGCAAGAATTTCAGAATCGGCGACTGCAAACCTTGAACGCCTGCATCGATATCATTCACTTTGATATACGCCAAGCCTTTCGCGCCATATATCGCAACAAACTCAGTGTAACCATCGATTTGTTTTCGGCTCAAACTGCCCGCGCCCGGTACGCGCAAGGCGGCCACGCGACCATTTGCATCTTTAGCAGGGCCCGAGAACACTTTAAATTCTACGCCCGCCATTAAATCTGAGACGTCAGTAAGTTCCAGCTTAATGCGCATATCTGGGCGATCAGTACCGAAGCGCGCCATTGAATCTGCGTAAGTAATACGCGGAAAGGTCTCAGGCAAGTTCTCATTTAAGACCGTGCTGAATAACGTTTTCACCATTTCGGTCATCGTGGTGATGATTTCTTCTTCATCAACAAACGACATCTCGATGTCTAGCTGAGTGAACTCAGGCTGACGATCTGCGCGCAAATCTTCATCACGGAAACACCGCGCTACTTGATAATAACGCTCAAAACCCGAGACCATCAATAACTGCTTAAACAACTGAGGCGATTGCGGCAAAGCAAAGAACTCACCCGGGTAAGTTCGGCTAGGCACTAAATAATCGCGCGCGCCTTCTGGGGTTGAGCGCGTTAGAATGGGCGTTTCAACTTCTACGAAATCTAAATCTTCCAAGAAGCGGCGCAAAGTTCTAGTCACCTCATGGCGCATACGTAGTCGGCGCTGCATCTCTGGGCGGCGTAAATCTAAGAAGCGATATTTCAAGCGCACGGATTCACTGATCTCAGTATCATCTAGCTGAAACGGCAAAGGCTTTGAGCGGTTAAGCAATACGATATCTTTGGCCAACAACTCAATCATGCCCGTCGCCATCTTGGCATTAGTCGTGCCTTCTGGGCGGTCTCTGACGATGCCTGTCGCTTGAATCACAAACTCATTACGCGCTGCGTTGGCCAGCTTAAAGGCTGCCTCGGTGTCAGGATCAATCACCACCTGCAAC
>JAZGFQ010000178.1:0-6353 GCA_036479635.1 Arenicellales bacterium | reverse complement strand
ATATCTCGGTAAATCGTGCGCTCCGAGACCTCTAGCCGTTCTGCCAACCAAAAGGCGGTTGTTACTCGCCTAGTGCGTAAAAATTGGATAATCTGGAATAGTCTGTCAGCGCGGCGCATCGTTTTTAATTTTTATCAAAGTGAGGCCTCTGCATAACTCAAGTGCAAAAGGAAGATGATATAATATTGCCAATATTCTTGCAAAAAATGCGTTTAATAGCCCGCTATTGAGCGGTTTTTTTGAGAGGATAGTGGAATTATTAGCCATTTTATCTTGTGCTTGAATTATGTAGAGGTCTCAAAATAAGTAATTAAACTAAGACTAGCACCTTGAGGATCACTGATGACACAAAATCGACCAACCTCTGGAATATCACGTGCTTCCAACAAAATCTTGCCACCTAAATCTACCGCTTGTTTTGCACTCGCTTCAACATCATTGACCGTAATATAACCGCCCCACATGGGTGGCATTCCAGCAGCCTCTGGCGGTATCGACATCAATCCAGCCACCTCCTGATCGTCTGCTTTTGCCATGGTATAGGCCATATCACCTTTTACATCTTCTAACGTCCAGTTAAACATCTTGTTGTAGAATGATTTTGCGCCATCAATATCGCTCGTCATTAATTCATTCCAGCTAAATGCACCGTGTTGCTTCATTGGATTACTCATTGTTCTTTCCTCTATGTTATCTGATCGCACTCATTATTAAGTGCTTGCAGTCATTGTAAGGCAACCCTCCTGACAGCATTGTGTCAGGAGTGTTTAGATTATTAATCAAATAATGCAAAAGCAAAGCTGTCTATGGCTTACTCAGCAAGCATTCGTCAATGATGCTCCACGAGAAGGGTGCCATGACACGGAGATATCTCTTCCGCTATAATGCTCGAAAATAATCACAAAAACCATCATGGCAGTCTATGAAATAAAGCATCCGCTGGTTCGGCACAAGCTTGGTCTAATGCGCGAAAGAGACATCAGCACCAAAGCATTTCGCGAGCTTTCTTCTGAGGTGGGCATGTTGCTCACTTATGAGGCCACTCATGCGCTGCCCACCGAAGAAATTACCATCAACACTTGGAACGGCACCACCGAAGTGGAGCAAATCAAAGGTAAGAAAATTACCGTTGTGCCGATCCTGCGCGCAGGCATTGGCATGTTAGATGGCGTGCTCGAAGCCATTCCCAGCGCAAAAGTTTCGGTGGTGGGTTTATACCGCGATGAAGAAACGCTCAAACCCGTGGTGTATTTCGAGAAATTAGTGGACGATATACAAGACCGTAAAGCGATGGTGATCGACCCCATGCTCGCCACGGGCGGCACCTTGCTCGCTACTTTAGATATGCTTAAAGCCGCAGGTTGCAAAGACATCATTGGCATCTTTTTAGTGGCCGCGCCAGAAGGTATTGCCCTGATTGAAAGCCATCATCCTGATGTCGATATATACACCGCTGCGGTGGATTCACACCTAAACGATGACGGTTATATCATCCCAGGTTTAGGCGATGCGGGTGATAAAATTTTCGGCACAAAATAAAAACACACACAAACATAAATTTAATAATAAATCATAAATCATAAACGCACAACCACGAGGAAAATAATATGAGCCAAGAACCATCCAACCGCTTCACCCCACTCATCGGTCTACAAATGCTATTTGTCGCTTTTGGCGCCTTAGTCTTAGTGCCGATTTTAACGGGGCTTAACCCCAACGTTGCATTATTTACCGCAGGCGCTGGCACCTTGCTTTTCCAATTCGTGACTAAACGCCAAGTCCCTATTTTTCTCGCTTCCTCTTTTGCTTTTATTGCGCCGATTATTTATGGCGTGCAAACCTGGGGGATTCCTGCCACGATGTCTGGCTTACTTGCCGCTGGTTTGGTTTATATCTTATTAAGCGCCGTAGTCGCGGCTAAGGGTGTTGATTTTGTTCATCGTATTTTACCACCGGTGGTGGTTGGCCCCGTGATTATGGTCATTGGCCTTAGCCTTGCGCCCGTAGCGGTTCATTTGGCTTTGGGTAAATCAGGTGATGGTGCATTTGAACTCATGGCGCAAAACCATGCGATGATTATTGCAGCCGTGGCCTTACTCGTTACCATTTTCACTTCATTGCTCGCGCGTGGCATCTTAAAACTTATCCCAATTTTTCTAGGGATTATGGCAGGTTATATAACGGCTTTAATATTAGGCGAGGTTGATTTTACGCCCATTGCTGCAGCGCCTTTATTTGCTGTACCTGATTTCGTTTTCCCTAAGTTTAGCTGGGAAGCGATTTTCTTCATCGTGCCTGTTGCCATCGCGCCCGTGATCGAACACATCGGCGATATGCTTGCGATTAGCAACGCCGCAAAAAAAGATTTCTTGGAAAAGCCAGGCTTGCACCGCACCTTATTAGGCGACGGCCTTGCCACTTCTTTAGCGGCATTCTTAGGCGGCCCACCAAACACCACTTATTCAGAAGTAACCGGTGCTGTCACACTAACCAAAGCCTTTAACCCAGTGATTATGACGTGGGCAGCGATCTTCGCAATTATCTTCTCGTTCTCTGGCACACTAGGCGCAGTATTAGGCACCATTCCAACACCTGTAATGGGCGGTATCATGTTGTTATTATTCGGCACGATTGCCGCGATTGGTATGAACACCATGATCCGTGCAGGCTCTGATTTAAGCCTGCCTAGAAACATGATCATCGTCTCGTTAATTTTAGTTTTCGGCATTGGCGGCATGGTATTAGGGGTGGGTGAGTTCACCATGCGTGGCATTGGCCTAGCAGCGATTACCGGCATCCTCTTGAACTGGCTTTTACCTAGAGGTGAGGAAGCTTAAATAATGCTGAGTCATTGCGAGCGCAGCGCGGCAATCCAAAGGCGATACTCGAGGACAGCACTTCGCCAAGATTGAAGATTCGCTAAGGTCGAGCACTCGTCACGTTTATGATGCTTCGTCACGAGATTGCCGCGCATACGCTCGCAATGACTAGCTGATTTCAAAAGAAATCAATACTTTGAATATGGGGGCTTGCCCCCATATTTTATGCATTACACATAGACCCAATTCATAGACTAGAATATCATTATGCCAACATTACAGTGCGTTAAACTCAACAAACAAGCCGAAGGCTTAGATAAAGCGCCATGGCCCGGCGAGCTCGGCGAGCGCATCTTAGCCAATATATCCAAGGAAGCTTGGATGCAATGGTTGGGCGAGCAAACTATTTTAATCAATGAAAATAATTACAGCCCGATCAATCCAGAACATAAAGCCATTTTAAAAGCCAAAATGGAAGACTGGCTATTCGGCGAATCAACGTAAACCACAGATTAGTTTTAAATAAAAATATGTACAGCATTGACGAACTCAACACCTTCGATGACGAGAAACTCGTTCAAGTCGATTGGAAGAACATCACGCAATTAAATGGCCGCTTACTTGAGCTACACGCAGAAGGTGCTTTGAATAATGAATTCTTAGCCAAACTGCCGTTGCCACCCATTTTATGCATCGATCAAATCGAGCGCATTGATGACGATGAAATTCGTGCCACCTTCACTTTCCCTGATGATGTGAAAGACTGGGCTTTTGATAAAACCGAATCTTTGGAAATGCTTTTTCAAGATCAGCTTGATCAACTGGTAGGCTTTTGGGGTTGCCGCAAAGCCGATGGCATCGGCCGCGCCTTATCTTCTAGTGCTTGTACTTTGCATCAATCACTTGATTTTGTTGCAGGCAAAACCATTCAATTTTATTTAAAAAAGCGTAAGTGGGTTGCCAATAAGAATGAAGGCGGCACAGCGGTTTTTAACGGCCAAATTTTAGATGCGAATGACGCGCTTATTTTAGAAACCAAGAATGTGATCGTTGGCATTTTAGCCCCTGCCGATATCAACGCCCTACGTCAAAAATTTGGCGGTACATTAGGCGTAACGCCTGATGCAGATAAGCCTAATTACAGCGCGCTAAACTTACGAATTCCGCTTTATGATAAAGACAGCATAGATACACAAACCGAAGATAACAACATCACGGTGATGAATGCCACGCAAAAAATTAACCCTGAACTTTGGCCGTTAAAATTTCACTTCAGAGGTGACCCAGTTGTGCCAGGTAATTTCGGCACGCATGGCATGATTGCTTTATTAAAAGAGGCGGCTAAAACACATTTCGGCTTACAAACGCCGATCTTTAAATCGATGTCCAACAAGAAGTTCTCTGGCATGATTTTTGAAGACCCAAAGCAAATTCGCTTTGAATTAAAAGATATTTCAAAAAATGAAAACGGTGAAATCGTAGCCGCCATGGCGAGCTTATTTCTAGAGCACGATAATGGCAGCGCGATGATAGAAGACCCGATTTATACTTTTAAGAATTTAACCGTAACAGAGAGCGCTTAAGCTATTTTAAAATATCATCGCCTACTTCGATTAAACAAAACAGGCGTTGATATTTACCTGCCATGAAGCGTCACGAACAACATCCAGTCGCATCGCTTTCATTCGGCACACAACAAGCCGCCTGATCATCATCTGTTTCATTGTTGTAAAGAGGGGTGCAACAGGCTGATGACTCATCATTTGAATCAGCTCTAATATCTTCTCCAAAAACAGGGATTTTGCCTAACGTGTGAAATGATTCCCAGGCGATGCCTTGAGGATCTAAGGCCCAATGTTTATTTGAATGGGCATAACAACATGATGCGCCTTTTTGCTCTGATGACTCTATTTCTGCCTTATCAAGCCGCTGAGCTATTTCTACCAACTCTTTTTCTGAATCAACCTCAATGCCTAAGTGATTAATGCCGGCGGCGCGGCCACGCTGAGAGATTGCAAAATTGACCGCAGGATCGGTTAAATCCCATTTAGCATAATCATCATGCAAGGTCGTTGGGGCGGCATTAAACATTGTAGAGTAAAAATCAATGCTTTCGTTTAAGGTGTTTACGCTGATGTGTATGTGTAATTTTTTCATTAGGTTCTCACGTTAGCATGCCGCAACATCGCGGTGCTTCATATCTAAAGACGACCCAAGTTTAAAAAGGTTGCAATTATTTTCAATCGACCGCTATATAAAAAATTTAGAGACTAACAACTGCTGCAAGACTGACTAGATTTTTGCTCGTAGTCAATTGTATCACCCAGTTTGTTATGATGAATAATACAGCAACTGACCATAGATTTATGTAACTTTTCTCTCCCTCTCAAAACGCGCGATTTAACTGCGGGCACACTCAAATTTAGCATTGCCGCCACTTCTTTGTATTTCAGCCCTTCAATTTCAGATAACAATAAAGGCTGTTGATAATGATGAGGTAAGGCTTTAATCATCGGAAGCATACAGCTTGAAAGCTGTCTCATAATGCTATCGTTTTCATCATCAAGTAATAAATCATCAAGCAAGGGCACATGGTTCTTTTGAGTTCTGTAGTAATCAATTATTTTATTTTTAGCCACACGATAAAGCCACCCTGAAATATGATTAATGCTTACCTTCTCAACAACAGCCTTGGCCAACTTCTCAAACACATCATTCAATATATCTTCAGCGTCTTCAGGTGAGTTGATGCGTGATTGTATATATGACAACAACTTTGTTTGATATGCCAACCATGCTTTTTCTACAATTTTAGATTCTTCCTGCATTGTGTTTCTAACGGAATAATAAGCCCTTGAATATACCGCGTTGTGGACTAACGATCTAACCCTAGTGTTATTAAGAAGCACCCCATGCAACACTCGTACCACTGGTGCAATAATCTTACGCAAGCTGGCATGCATCTATGAGTAAAGATAGATTTATTGACTCAAAAATCAAGTATCAACTATAAAACCTAGTTGCCTGTCAGCGCTTGATCAGGAATCATTTCTTCTATCATGCGTGTATCAGGAATTAACATCTGCCCGTTTTGAAAGTTGATCAAACCTAGTTTCTTAAGTTTAGATAGCTCTTTAGTAATCGCCTCACGATGGGAGAATACTGTGCTTGCGATTTCCTCATGCGTGGGCAATATATTAATGCATGCGCTAAATGCACCTTGATCTGGAACAGCATGACGCAATAATTCTGCGCGCGTTCTTTGCCCTGCATCCATTGCGCGAAACTCATACATTCGAGCCGTTAATTTTAAGATTGAATGTGCGAGTTCAAGCGTCACTGCACTGGCAACGGTTTGGAATCTTTCCATGAGTAATTTAAAATTATCTGAATCAATCACACACAATTCACAATCTGTTTTCGCCACATAACTGGCTTTAGTATCCGTTCCTGTTATGACCGCTAACAAGCCAAAACTATCGCCTTGCTTTAACGTATCAAAAATAACTTCTTTGCCCGATAAAGTCAGCACCG
>JAZGFQ010000177.1:0-4055 GCA_036479635.1 Arenicellales bacterium | reverse complement strand
TTCAGAAATAATAATATTTACATTTATATGAAATTAATTGTCTCTACTGTTGCGCCGTATCCATGGCTGAAATTGGATAAAAATGGCCGCCCAGTAGATAAAGGCCAGTTTAATGAAAAGGCTTTTTTAAATACCTTTCCTAAGGAGATTCAGTCTGTTATCGGTGTTGCGCCTGCGGGTAGCAGCACGTTTCATAGCGTTAAAATCCCGAGTAAGCGCTTAGCTAATATCCAAGCGGCGGTGCCGTATGCTTTAGAGGAAAGCCTAAGTGAAGATTTAGACGAGCTACATTTTACTATTTTAGATTGGGCGCCAGATCAGCCTACACAGGTCTCGGTGATTGCCAAACAGATGTTAAAGCGGTGGGTCGAAACCTTTAGTGATGCAGGCGTAAGCTTGGATGCGATTGTGCCAGAATTGAGTTTATTGCCGATTCACCCCAGCAGTGAGGCAAGCGTTATCGAGCAGAGTACGGGGCAATACGCGGTTAAAATCAATGTGTTTAATGGCTTTGCTTGTGATCAGGAGACCTTTGATTATTGGTGGAGCGATGAGGCGAATCGTGAACTCAATATTGCGGTGAATGATAAGGGTTTGGCGGAAACATTGAAGCAATCAGGCGGCGAGAAAATTAGCCATTGGCCGATTGGTGAGGGCTTCCAAAGTTGGTTAGAACATGCGCCTGACCAACTTAATTTAAAACATTCTTTTCTGCAAAATGCCTTTGAGCCTGAGCATTTGAAACCTAAAAGCACGTGGCTGAATGTCGCTGCAGGTATTGCGGCTGGAGCTTTGATATTGCTTGGCGCGAGCCAGTGGTTTGAGGTAAATAAACTGCAGCAACGATATGATGCCAATCAGCAAGAAATTCGGGCTTTATTTGATGAATCCTTTCCTGATCAAGAATATTTAGATGCACCGCGCAGACAGATTGCCAGTTTGTTATCCATCAGTGAAGATAACCCCGCCAGTGAGATGTTCCAATATTTACTCAGTATTGCCACTGAAATAATGCCCGCACATCAAGCTAAATTTGATGAGATCAATTACCGAGACCAACAACTGCAAGTGGGTATTTCTGCGCCAAATTTTGCTACCTTAGAAGCGATCACCACTGAACTCAATAAAATCCCTGATCTACAAGCCGCTTTGATTTCATCAGGCTCAACAGATAGTGGTGTCACGGGGCAAATTAAAATTGCGAGGATTCCTCAAGATGTCTGATGCTTTCTCTTCTTTATCGATGCGCGAGCGTTTAATGCTGGTGTTCGCCTTTATTGTGGTGTTGCTGATGCTGGCGTATTTATATCTTTGGGAGCCAAAGATGTTACAGCTGAAAAACCTGCGAGAGCAACAATTACCGCAGTCTGAGCAAACCTTACACTGGGTTCAGCAAGCCTTGGAAAATGCTAAAAACCAACCCATAAATAAGCGTGAGGCGGTGATAGAAGGGCCGCTCTTAACGGTCATCGAACAAACTGCAGAAAAAGCCAACGTGCGTCAATCCATTCGGCGGATGCAGCCTGATCAAAAAAAGGCTGTGAAGATTTGGATTAAAGAAGTGGAATTTGACCATTGGCTAGAATGGGTGAACTTATTGAAGCAACAAAATGTAGTGGTTGAACGTGCAGGCATTGCTAAGAAATCTTCAGGTAAAGTCGATATCCGTTTAACGCTGGCGCGTAATTAAAGCTTTTATCAATATCTTAAGTGCAAGTAAAAACCATTCAGCATCGTGCGGTGCAATGCACTGACGACACCTCTTTAGATGATCTCCAACCTTTGCTGAAAAGGGTGCTGAATAATCGCCAGATTCACACTAAACAAGATATT
Organism: Arenicellales bacterium; assembly: GCA_036479635.1. Classification (GTDB taxonomy): domain Bacteria; phylum Pseudomonadota; class Gammaproteobacteria; order Arenicellales; family Poriferihabitantaceae; genus JAAELZ01. The sequence continues at coordinate 2,222 of JAZGFQ010000177.1, read as the reverse complement.
AATGTAAGCCTCAAAGCCTTATTGCCCCCAGAAGGCTTGAAAGGCATTGAACAAGCAACACAGCGCATCGCTCAGGCGATTACCAGCGGCGAATCTATTCTCATTGTCGGCGATTATGATGCTGATGGCGCCACCTCAACCGCGTTGGCGATTGAGGGCTTGCACAGCATGGGCGCGAAAACAGTGCGCTATGAAGTGCCCAATCGTTTTACTTATGGTTATGGTTTAACTTTAAAGCTCGCTAAAAAAATTAGCCAAGGAATCAGCGAAACCCTGCCTGATCTCGTCATCACTGTCGATAACGGCATCTCCAGCATTGAAGGCGTGGCACATCTGCAAGCCTTAGGCGTGGATGTGATTGTCACAGATCATCATTTAGCGGGCGGTGTGTTGCCTAATGCGCACGCGATTGTGAACCCGAATCAACCGGGGTGCAGTTTTGCTAGTAAAGCTTTAGCCGGTGTGGGTGTGATGTTTTATGTTTTGCTCTCGGTGAACAAATATTTTCGTGAATCAGCTTATTTTGATGCGCAAAACCTTAAGCCTGATTTACTGTCTTTATTAGATCTCGTTGCTTTAGGCACGGTGGCTGATCTGGTTAAGTTGGATAAAAATAATAGAATTCTAGTCGCACAAGGTGTGGCAAGAATGCGCGCTGGGCGCACACGCCTCGGTATTTCAGCCTTGATGAAAGTGGCGAACCGTGATCTTTCTAGCCTAGTTGCGCAAGATTTAGGCTTTGTGCTCGGCCCAAGAATTAATGCTTCGGGGCGTTTAGATAATATCTCCAGCGGCATTGAATGTTTATTAGCAGGCGATGCGCAATCCGCTCAGGCATTGGCAGAGAATCTAAATCAGATCAATGTTGAACGCAAAAATATTGAGCAGAGCATGCAGAAGCAGGCGATGCTGGCCGTCGAGCAGCTCAAGATAAAGCCTGATAACCGCGCAGGCGTGGTGTTGTTTGATAAAACCTGGCACGAAGGTATTGTGGGTTTAATTGCATCTAGAATTAAAGATAAAGTTGGGGTGCCGGTGTTGGTGTTTGCGCCGGGCGAAGACGGCATGCTCAAAGGTTCTGCGCGTTCGATTCCTGAAGTACATGTGCGTGATATCCTCGCGAATATTGACGCGGCGGGGCCTGAGTTAATCGCACGCTTTGGCGGGCACGCAATGGCTGCGGGCTTAAGCATTGAGCGCACTCACCTACCCGCCTTTAAGGAGGCCTTTGAGCAGCAAGTGGCAGAGGTATTAGCCTTAAAACCGCCTGGCAACACCATTATGTGTGATGGTGCGTTAACTGAGCAAGAATTTAACCTACCCAATGCTAAAAGCCTTAAAACTTTATTACCATGGGGGCAGGCTTGCCCTGAGCCTCAGTTTGAGGGTGAGTTTATGGTGCAAAGCAGTCGTTTTGTCGGTGAGATTCATTTAAAACTAGTATTGAAAGCATTGCAAAATGGCGAAGGGGTTGGTCAGCCCATTGATGCGATTTGTTTTCGATATATCGATCACGCAGACTCACCTGAAAAACGCACAGCCTTAAATCTTAAGAAAATTAAGGCCGTGTATGGGCTGGATGTGAATAATTTCAGGGGCAAAGAAACTTTGCAGCTGATGATCCGACATTTAGAAGCAGTATAGCGCTTCATCGTCATTGCGAAGCGCGAAGCACTGTGGCAATCTCGTCACGAAGCACAATCACCCTATAAATTACGCTAACGTGTCAAATACATATAAAACCTTAGATTCCACCATTGGTAACACGCCTTTAGTTCAGTTGACGCGTATCGTGCCTGATGACAGCAATACGTATCTGCTTAAATTAGAAGGCAATAACCCTGCGGGTTCAGTGAAAGATCGGCCTGCGTTGAACATGATTAAACAAGCTGAATTACGCGGCGAGATCAAACGGGGTGATACTTTAATCGAAGCGACCAGCGGTAACACGGGCATTGCCTTGGCGATGGTCGCTGCGATGCTAGATTATAAGATGATCTTAATCATGCCCGACAACATGAGCAAAGAGCGGCAGTTAACCATGTCGGTTTATGGTGCTGAGTTGATTTTAGTCAGCGAAGCTGAGGGCATGGAAGGCGCACGTGATTTAGCCGAACAAATGCAAGCAGAAGGTAAGGGTCAGCTGTTAGATCAATTCTCAAACCCTGATAACCCTGATGCACATTATCATAGCACAGGGCCTGAGATTTGGCAGCAAACAG
>JAZGFQ010000176.1:0-11859 GCA_036479635.1 Arenicellales bacterium | reverse complement strand
ATTCATACGGATATGCGAGCATAGACGTGTTTTCCTAGGAATGATCAGTATGAAGAAACTAAGCATTGTAAGCACCCTCGCCCTTTTTATCGGTTGTAACGTGATGGCCAGTGAGGTGATTAACAGCGGGATTGAGGATCGATCATCACTGTTGTTGATGATTTATAACCAAGATATGGCGCTGATTAATGATACGCGAAAGGTCACTTTGCCCAAAGGCTTGTCGCGCCTGAATTTACAAGGTGTTAGCCCACAGATGCAGCCAGCCAGTGCGGTTCTACATTCGCAAAAAGGTGTATTACAACTCCAAGCACAACATTTCAAAGCGGTGACGCGTGCATCAGATTTACGTGCTTTGACGGTGGGTCAAAATGTAACTTTACTCGGCGAGAACTCAGTGACAGGCGCACCTACACGTGAACGCGCTAAAATAATTTCTATTAGTGGCGGCTTGATATTTGAAATTGATGGCCACTATGAGACCGACTTAGCGGGCAGAAGAATCACCTATGATGCTTTGCCTGAGGGTGTCCTCAGCCCAACGCTCAGTGCAGATATTATGAGCAAAGCTCAATTTAAAGAGACGCTTACCTTAAGTTATTTGAGCCAAGGTTTATCTTGGCAAGCAGATTACATCGCACGCTTAAACAAGGCAGGTGATACCCTACAACTGCGCGCAATGGCGAGCATTAACAATCACAGCGGCATAGGTTTTAAACAAGCCAAGGTTGATTTGATTGCGGGCACAGTGAATCAAAGCCAAGCGCCTCAGCCTATGCGTAAGCAGTTGATGCGTGGGATGGCGATGATGGAGGGCGCGCCGAGTGTGCAAAGCCAAGTTATGTCAGATTTTCATCGTTATCCATTGCCGCGGCCTTTAGATTTGGCCGAAAACAGTTTGCAGCAAGTGATGCTGTTTGAAGCGAAAGATATTCCCGTTAAGCGTCGCTATCAGTTAGCGGGTCAGGCATATTTATACCATTCGCCTAACCCGAGCAAGCAAACCTTAAACGTTAATAGTTTTCTTGAGTTTGAAAATAAAGCAGTCCAAAACTTAGGCTTGCCAATGCCCGCGGGCACGGTGCGCGTTTATGCACAAGATTCAGCCAGTACGGCGTTGCAATTTTTGGGTGCGGATCAGATCAGCCATACGCCAGCGTTGGCTAAGCTCAGTTTAAAAATGGGGCAGGTATTTGATTTAAGTGCAATCAAACAACAGCGCGTTTTTCGTCAGCTACCGGTTCAGCAGCCTTATCGGCAACACAGTGAGGCTGAGATTGAAACCGTGTTGCACAACGCTAAAGATGAGGCAGTGGTCGTTGAAGTGGTCGAAAACTTTTCAGGGGAATGGAGCGTAGTGGAAGGTGCAAAACCTACCGATGCTCGGACACGCTCAGCAACATGGGCGGTGACTGTTCCCGCCAAAGGCAAGGCAGTTTTACGGCTTAAAATTCGAGTGAAAAATTAGTAGTCGCCGTGTGTTAGATAAAGCCTAGGTCGCTAATTGTGCGTTAATACGCTCAAGCAGAAGGTGCGTGTTATGTAAAATTAACTTCTTAGATTGTTTTTCTAACAAGCCTTCTTTCATCAAGGCGGCATAAACACGGCTCACCGCTTCACGGTGTGAGTTGACCCGAGAAGCAATTTCAGCGTGGGTGGGTGGGTTGAGAACGAAGATACTGCCGCTGTTATTGAGTGGGTCGCCTTGTTCGGCTAGGCGTAATAATTCTGAATAAATGCGGTGCTTACCATCGAGCGAGGTGAGCTCATACATACGCTGGTTTAAACGCCGAACCAACATCGTAACTTGCTGCATGATATGCATGGAAAAATCTGGGTGGTCAAGCAACAGTTGCTTAAAGGTTTCGCCTGGAATACGAATTAAGGCGGTGTCTTCAACCGCCACCACATTAGCTGAACGGGGTAAATCATCAATCGCCGATAGCTCGCCAAAACTTTGCTTGGCACGGATGTCCGTAAAACTTAATTTATGCCCTAGGTGGGTATAGAGAATGATGCGCACCTTGCCGTATAAAATATAAAACACATCGTTGGAGTTTTCCTCTTGGCGCAGAATTTGTTCTTTGGCATCATATTTCACCATGAATTCGGATGCTTTTAAGGCTTCTTGAGTGTCTAATGGTAAGGCATCAAACATATTGCTAAACTTCTTATCAGACATGATATTTATATAATGAGTGTGAAGCCCTACAGTTTAGATGAGGCGCGGGCAAAAAACTACCAATGGATGCCCGTACCGATCAAAAAGCCTTTGGCGGTTGATTGTCCATTGCCGTCTTCATTGCTTAGGCGATAATCTAATTTAAAATGTCGATACGCTGCGCGCACAGAAACAAACGGTAAAGGGTTGAAAACAACTCCTGTTTCAAATTCTATGCCAGATAAATCTTCACGCTGATCAACCGCGCTTAAACTTGGCATCCAAACAGACTCGCCGTATATCGCCGCGATGCCCGCTAAACCAAAGCGGCCTTCTAAAGATAAACGCAGCCCACTACTGGATTCTCCTGTGGCTAAATTTAAACTTTCCCAGCCTAGGCCGGCGGCGATAAAGGTGTTGTCAGTCGGTGAGATTAAGCGGCGCTTGATGTCTAAATTGAAACGCCTTGGGTCTTCAAAATCAGCGGTGTCGATGTCGCTTAAGTTTGCCCCAGCACTAATGCCCCATTTTTTATCCCACCAGCCCGCGCCGCGTAAATTCAACGTACCTGCATCTAAGGTGCCATTAAAGGGGTTGCCACTAAAGGCATTTCCCCACCAATTTATACTAGCCTCGCCATCCATTGGCCCAAGTGCATGGCTTAGACTGCTGAAGCTCAATAAAAAGCCAGCAAGGATAAAACGGCACTGGATTTTTTGGGAATTAGGCTTATACTTATTTTTTTGCATTTTACTATTTGAGACACAATTTAATGATGGAAACGGTACGTCTTGATCGCTGGCTTTGGGCTGCACGCTTTTATAAAACCCGCTCTTTGGCGGCCAATGCGGTTAAGCGCGGCAATGTTAAAGTGAACACGCGTAAATGCAAAGCGGCCAAAATGGTTAAAATAGGCGATGTGTTAAATTTCCGCCAAGCCCAATTTATGTTTGAGCCAACCATTTTGGCCTTAAGCGAAAAGCGCTTAGGCGCTAAATTAGCGCTTGATTTATATCGTGAACCAGAAAGCATCGTTACTGAGCGTGGTTTACGCAAGCAACGCATTCAAGCTGATCGACAAATGTTAATTGATGGCAAGCCCAATAAAAAGGACCGGCGCTTACAGCAAGCGATTAAGCGCGCAATGTAATCAATGAGGGACTTTAGCTTTTAAGGATGAAGTTCAGGTGAATAAACGGTGATGCGCGCCTATATTCAGCTATGTTTCACGCGCGCAAGATAAAGTCCGAGGAAAGGAAGATAAATACTGATAAAATAGACGTGGCTTTATGCCGTTCATTTTAATTCATCAAAATTTCATTAAGTTTTAAAAGCGCTAGGAATAAGTTAAACATGAAGTCAGCCCTATTAAAGGACTATCTATTACTATTATTTGTCGCATTGATGTGGGGTGCCTCTTTTTCTTTAATTAAAGTAGGGGTGGCTGAAGTAGGCCCTGCGAGCTTAGCCGCTGGGCGAATCACACTTGCGGCGATAGCTTTATTGGTGTGGCTGGTTTTCATTAAGCACGAAAAACTAGATTTTTCTCGCAGTAGTCTTTGGCAATACGCCGTGATTGGTTTGGTTGGCAATGTCATTCCCTTCACCCTAGTCGGTTGGAGCGAGCAAACCATCGACAGCGCCCACACTGCCGTTTTAATGGGCATCATGCCTATTTTTACCGTTACCTTGGCACATTACTATTTAAATGATGAACCGATCAGCGTGCGTAAACTTTTAGGCATTGGCTTAGGGTTTATTGGCTTATTAGTCTTGCTCGGGTTTTCAATATGGCAAGGCACATCACTTGAGATTTGGTCACAGCTAATGATCTTAGTGGGGGCATTATGTTATGCCTCGATTACTATTTTTGTAAGAAGAAAGGTTAGCATGTCGATCTCGGTATTGGCCGCTGGTGCGATGCTCGCGGCAAGTGTATTTGCGCTGATATTAGCCTTTACGTTAGAGCAACCTTTACAGATGGATTGGACGCAACGCGCAATTGTGCCAATGGTGTTATTGGGCTTATTTCCCACTGCTTTGGCGAGCGTGCTTTATTTTGGTTTAGTGCGGCGTATGGGCGCATCACGCTTTTCTCAAATCAACTACATTATTCCTGTGATTGGTAGCGTGATTGGCGTGGTTTTCCTGAATGAAATACTGACATGGCGAATGGTATTGGCCTTGTTTTTGGTGTTATGTGGTATTTTTCTAGTGCATAGTGCGCGTGGCCCCGCGGATTTATCCAAATCGAACGAGGCACAGATTTAAGCCCATGCGCCAATATTTCTTCAAGGTATGTTCTGCTTTTTGCTTGGGGCTAGTGTGCGCCTTAAATAGCTATGCAGAAACAGTCGACCATATTCTCATCGTTGGCCATCAAAAAACCCGTACTGCGATCATTGAACAAGAAATGCAACTGGTGGTGGGGGATGAGATTAGCGATGAAGCCTTAGAACATTCACGCCAAGCGGTGATGGATTTAGGTTTGTTTCAGAAAGTCAGCATTCGAGTTGATCATCAAGAAGATGAATCAGTTGTGGTGGTGGATGTGAAAGAAAAAAAGCATGATTGGTATATTCTGCCACGCATTGAGCGTAATGGCGAAGGCGATATCACCTTGGGCATCAACTGGCGAGAAAGTAACTTAAATGGTTTGAATCAAACGTCACGTTTTACGCTTGCGCATAAAAAATTTGATGATGCCGGTAAAGATACCCAACACAGATTAAGCTGGAAGTTTGTTTATCCGCGCATTGTGAACACGCAATTTTCTACTTATGCGTTTGCGAATATCAGCCAAGTTGGGTTAAAAGAAACGCGCGATGAACTCACGGGTGAATATCATCGAAAAGCCTTCACTGCCGGTCTTGGCTTGGGGCGATGGTTTGCACGTTCAGGGGCAAGTAAGGGCTTGCACATTGATTTAGGCATTGAGTTCAATCAATTTGAGCATGAGCATTTAAACGGACAGGCAGATTATTATGATGACGCTTCGTTTGTAAGCTTCATTAGCACCTTAAGTTTTAATCAAGTACAAGATGCCTTGTTCAGCCGTTCAGGTTATTCAATGGGCTTTCGTTTACAAAAAGCACGTGAGCAGTGGGGCTCAGATCGGCCATTTTTTTATAAGCAGGCATATTATAAATATTACCGGCCTTTAGCATTTCGTGAGCACACTAACTTAAATTTTCAGGTACAAATGGGTTCAGGTGACCACTCATTTTTTGGCGAGCCGATTTACGAACTCAGTGGCGATCGAAGCTTAAGAGGCTATCCGCGTGAAACCTTAGAAGGTGATGCGTATTTTTTGGTGAACACCGAATTCTTAACGCCTATTTTCTCTAAGAAAAATATACGTGCAGCCGTATTGTTCGATTTCGGTAATGCTTACAATAGCTTATCAGAGATTAAAAACACAGATCTTGAATACAGCGTAGGCGTGGGTTTGCGCTGGAAATTTAAGCAATGGGTTGGCACGGAATTACGCATTGATTATGCGCGTGGACTGGGCGATTTAGGCGTATCGCGTTTATATGTCTCCAGCGAGGCAACGTTTTAAAGGAGAAATAGAGTGAGTATTTATTCACAAAACGCTTGACATACCAAACGGTCGGTTTGTATGCTCTGGGCATGAAACTTGAATCACATCCTTCAGCGCTTGCTGGTGAGCCACCGATTGAACATCAGCCAGAGACGAACTGGTGGCTGAGTTGGTTTGAAAGTACCCCAAAAAATACGCGTCAAAAAATTTTATTAGCAGCATTCAAAGAGATCCATCTTTACGGCTATCAATCGGCCAGCATTCAAAACATTATTAATCAAGCAGGCGTCACTAAAGGCGCTTTGTATCATCATTTTAAAAGTAAGCATGATTTAGTCATTACATTACTAGATGAGGTGCATACGCAATATGTAGAAAACACCTTCATCAAGCCGATGGAAAACACCGATGACCCGATTAATACTTTAATCACGACACTGAATGGCATTAAAGATCAAATGAGTGATGAAGATATTGCTTTGGGTTGCCCGCTGGATAGCATTGCGCAAGAAATGGCGCCGATTGATGCGGTTATTCAACAGAAAATCGAAGCTCTGTATCAACGAAAGTTGATGACGATGCAAGCGGCTTTTAGCCGTGGGCAAGTTGCAGGCACAGTACAAGCTAGCGTGAGTGCTGAATCAATCTCGCTGATGATTATGGCTACTTTGCAGGGTTGTATGGGCATCGCTAAAAGCGCGCGCAGTGTGCATGTTCTGATTCAATGCGGCACGGGCTTAATTCATTATTTAGAGCAATTAAAAGTTAACAAAACATAAGGTATTAGACATGAATAATGTAGGTAGAATTTTAGGCCAATGGGTCACGCAGAACCGGTTATTAAGTTTAGTGTTGTGTTTGATAGTGTTGGTCATTTCAGCGATGGGGGCGAAAAATTTAGGCTTCACCAATGATTATCGTGTGTTTTTTGCAGGCGATGACCCACACCTAGTGGCATTTGAGAACCTGCAAGATACCTACACCAAAAACGACAATGCCCTGATTGTGTTAGCGCCTGATGATGGCGTGGTCTTTAAGCCTGAAACCTTAGCGGCCATCGCAGATATTACGGAGCGCGCATGGCAAACCCCGTTTTCAATTCGAGTTGATTCTTTATCGAACTACCAGCATACCCAAGCCGAAGGCGATGATTTATTAGTGGGCGATTTATACGAAGATGCCATCACAATGAGTGCGGCTGATTTAGAACGCATTAAATCGATTGCCATTAATGAGCCTTTATTGATACACAGATTAATCTCACCCGATGCAAAAACAACGGCGGTGAATATCACGCTAGAGTTACCGGGTTTGGACGAGGCGACAGAAGGCCCAGAAGCGGTGAAATTTATTCGTGAACTGAGCGATTACATCAAACAAACGTACCCAGAGTTGAAGCCCTATTTAACGGGTATTGTCATGATGAATGCGGCGTTTCCAGAAGCATCGATTTACGATATGACGCATCTGATTCCAGCAGCGTTATTCATTATCTTGTTATTAGTATATGTACAACTGCGTGGCTTTGGCGGCACCTTAGCAACGTTTTTAACCATTATTATGTCAATTGTTTCTGCCATGGGCGTGGCAGGTTGGTTAGGGATTAAATTAAGCCCGCCTGCAATGTCTGCGCCGACGATTATCTTAACCTTAGCGGTGGCCGATTGCGTGCATATCCTCGCCAACTGGATGCAGAAAATGCGTGATGGCTTGGATAAACAGGCGGCGATGGCTGAAAGTATTCGCATAAATTTCAGCCCTGTATTATTAACCTCTGTGACCACTGCGATTGGCTTTATGTCGTTAAATTTTTCAGACGCGCCACCGTTCCATGATCTCGGCAATATCTCAGCGATGGGCGTTATGTTTGCCTGGTTCTATGCGATTTTCTTCTTGCCGGCTATCGCCACCTTACTGCCTGCAAAAGTAAAACAACAAGAAGGCTATGGCACAAAAACCATGAACAAGGTTGCCGATTGGGTGATTGCAAAACGTAAAATGTTATTGCCCGTGATGTCCGTAATCATCATCGCCACTTTAGCGCTGATTCCTAAAAATGAATTAAATGATGTGTTTGTAGAATACTTTGATGAACGTGTGCAGTTCAGAACAGATACTGATTACGCCGTTGAGCATTTAACGGGTATTTATTTCATTGATTTCTCATTAGATTCGAAAGAATCTGGCGCAATTTCTGATCCTAAATTTCAAGCACAGGTGCAACAATTTACCGATTGGTTACGCGCACAACCTGAGGTCATTCACGTCAATGCGATTACCGATATATTTAAGCGCGTGAATAAAAGTATGCACGGTGATGACGAGCAGTTTTATACGTTGCCTGAAAATCGAGACATGGCGGCGCAATATTTACTACTCTATGAAATGTCTTTGCCTTACGGCTTAGATATGAACAACCAGATAGATATCGATAAGCAGCGCACGCGTTTAGCGGCCACGCTAGAGACAATATCAACCACTGAAATGCTCGCTTTTGAAGATAGAGTCGCAGCGTGGATGAATGCCAATACGCCTGAAATTGAAAGCGTGGGCGCTAGCCCAACGGTGATGTTTTCGCACATTGGCATGAAGAATATTGTCAGTATGTTAATGGGGACAGCGATTGCTTTATTTGCTATTTCCTTTCTGCTTACTTTCTTCTTTAAGTCGTTTCGTTATGGCTTGTTATCGTTAATTCCTAACATTGCACCTGCAGGCATGGCCTTTGGCGCATGGGCAATATTCGATGGTGAGATTGGCTTGGGTTTATCTGTGGTTGCTGCGATGACGCTGGGCATTGTAGTGGATGATACCATCCATTTTATGAGCAAGTATTTGCGAGCAAGGCGCGAGCAAGGTTTAGATGCGATTGGTGCAGTAAAGTATGCCTTCTCAACGGTGGGCGTGGCACTTTGGACAACCTCCGTTGCCTTGGTGGCAGGTTTCTTGGTGATCTCAACTTCTTCGTTCGAGCTGAATGCTTCAATGGGTTTATTGGTTTCGGTGATTATCGCCTTAGCCATCTTCGTAGATTTCTTGTTATTGCCAGCCTTATTGATTCGTTTTGATCGTTGGTTAGAAAACAAACCCGCACACTAATTTATTTAAGGAATATTAATATGAAATTACATCAATCAATAATGATCGTTGCCGCGTCATCGGCTTTCTTTTTCAGCACGATAGTATTCGCACAAAGTGCGGAAGAACGCGGTTTAGAAATTGCCAAAGCCACCGATGCACGGGATGCGGGCTGGGGCAGTATGCGCGCAGAGATGGAGATGATTCTAGAGAACCGCGCGGGCAAAACCAGCACTCGAAAAATTGAATCTCGCCAACTAGAAGTTCAAGGCGATGGCGATAAATCGATGTCTTTGTTTAAACAACCAAGAGACGTGGCGGGCACGGCGATGCTCACCTTCACGCATGGCTTAGATGCCGATGATCAGTGGTTATATTTACCAGCGATTAAGCGCGTGAAACGTATTTCATCTAAAAACCGTTCAGGGCCATTTATGGGCAGCGAGTTTGCTTTTGAAGATTTAGGTTCACAAGAAGTTGAGAAGTATACTTATACTTTCTTGCGTGAAGAGGCCTGCGATACGGGCATGAATTGTTTGGTTTCTGAGCGCGTGCCTGCGTATGAAAATTCAGGTTATTCACGCCAAATCACTTGGATTGATAAAGCCGAATATCGACCGATTAAAATTGAGTTCTATGATCGAAAGAACAGTTTGTTGAAAACTTTGAGCTTCATTGACTATCAAGAATACGAAGGCTATTGGCGCGCAGATCAATTTCGTATGGAGAATCATATCAACGGTAAAAAAACCATTTTGAATTGGAAAAACTACGATTTTAAAGCGGATTTAAAAGACAGTGATTTCAACAAAAATGCCTTAAAGCGATTATTGTAAAACCGTCTATTTTAATTTAACACTGATTGAGTATTCTGATGTTTAAGCCTATCTCGAACGCAATTTCACTCCTAGCCCTGCTGGCAGTGGCGCCGTTGATACAAGCAGCAGATTATACGCTTGAGCTCGGCATGGAAGCCACGCATTACCCCACTCAAGGTTCGCCTCTGAGTGAAAATAATGGCATGAGTTTTAGCTTAACGCCCAGCATCACGCACACCTTCGAGGATCAAAATATTTATTTTACTTTCACGCCTTTTGCACGGTGGGATCAACGTGATGATATGCGTACACACGCAGATATTCGGGAACTCAAGGCCATCAAGGTGCTTGATCAATGGGAGCTAGAAGCGGGTATCAGTAAAGTATTTTGGGGAGTGGCTGAGGCGAACCATTTGGTCGATATCATCAACCAAACCGATTATTTAGAAGGGCTAGATGGCGAAGATAAATTGGGCCAGCCAATGTTACGCATCAGCCGAATATTTGAGCAAAGCACGTTAAGTGCTTTTATTTTGCCAGGCTTTCGTGAGCGCGAATTTTTAGGGCTCACCAGCCGCTTTGCCTTACCATTTCCCGTTGAAAAGGCCACGCGCTTCGAGTCAGACGACGAAGAAAAGCACCTTGATTATGCACTGAGATTCAGTGGTTACGCGGGCCAGATGGATTACGGCCTGTCATGGTTTATTGGCACTGCACGAGAGGTGAGTTTGAGGCCATCTTCACCTGCCTCGAATGTGTTCTTCCCATATTATGCGCAAATAGAACAAGTGGGTTTAGATGTGCAATACACCCAAGATGCATGGTTATGGAAATTAGAGGCCGTTCATCAAGACAGCCAAGAAAGTAATCATTCTGCATTCGTTGCGGGTTTGGAATATAGCTTTTATGGCCTAAACGATGGTGCGTATGATTTGGGTTTAATCGCAGAATATAATCAAGATTCACGCGACAATGCCCGCGCCGCTTTACTGCAAAATGATGTGTTTGTCGGCGCGCGGTTTGGGTTTAATGATGCAGAAAGCTCAGCCGTATTGGCTGGAATGATTCTAGATTTAGATGATGACAGCCGAAGCTTTCGAGTCGAAGGCAGTCGTCGTGTTTTGGGTGATGCCAAGTTAAGCATTGAAGCTCAGGCGTTTAGTCATGTTGACCCGAATAATTTGACGTATGGCTTTCGAGACAATGATTTCATGCAGATAGAATTGACTTGGTATTTTTGATGCAGCGTTGCGACATAGAGAAATCATGTTGATAAATTTAGTTTAGTCTTCACTAACCCGCGCGCCTAAATAAGCAATCAACATCCCCGCCACTAAGCCGCCTGTATGCGCCATATTGGCGACTTGAATACCGCCGAGCAAGCCAAAGAAATTAAACCAACATAGTACAAACCAGACTAAGAGCATTTTCACTGCCCCCGGATTAATGCGGTAAGCAAAGCGTGGATTAAACTTGCTGGCAATCCAAAAATATCCGAACAAGCCATACAGAACACCCGATAAACCGCCAAAACCTGGGCCTGAATAAAAATATTCAGCTAGGTTCGATGAAATGGCTAAGACCAAAACTAAGGCTAAAAATTTAAACGGTCCTAATGCACGCTCTAATAAATCACCGAGTTGCCACGTCATCGTGAGGTTAAAAATTAAATGCATGGCGCCGAAGTGCAAGAAGATGGGGGTGATTAAACGCCAAATTTCACCATTACGAATTTCAGATAAACCATTGTCTATATACCAAGAAATAAACAAAGGCTTTAAGGCTTCAACATTAGCGCCTAGGCGGCTGATCAAGGCCACGATCAACGAGATAGATATCAGCGTTAGCGTGATTTTAGGCAATGCTTTTATATCAATATTCATCTCTGAAATTTATTGATCATGCACGATCATTTCGATGCGGTCAGAATCGGCCAAGCGCACAAGCTTGCCATCAATGCTGGTGAATTCTCTGCCTTTAATATCTGTGCGGTAAGCCTGATATTCACTGAGATCATTATTGGCATTGATCACACGCAGCGTCACTAACTGATGGCGATCAGACCAGCTAAAGTAATACACCACACCTGAGACTAGAATTAACAGCGCAATTAATAAGTAAGCGACTGTTTTGGGTGCAAGGCTGCTTTGCGCAGCAGTTGAAGTATTTGTTTTAGGTGCTTGAACGGCAGCACTTTGATTCTTTGAGCGAAAGAAAATACCCACACTGAATATCACCAGCATGGTGATAAGGATTTT
>JAZGFQ010000175.1:0-4828 GCA_036479635.1 Arenicellales bacterium | reverse complement strand
TGATTGTTTGGTTTGCGTTGAGGCAGACGGGAGAAAGCCAGGTAACGCCCGGCATTTTCATCTCTTATATTTCTGCAACCGTGATGCTCATGCAGCCGATTCGACGGTTGTCGCGGATTAATGAAGTCATGCAAACAGGAATTGCTGCCGCCGATTCAATTTTTCATACCCTAGATTTAGCCCCCGAAGCGGATACGGGTAAGGCATTGATTCAGCTGCCTGTCAAAGGCGAAATACGGTTTGAAGATATTTCTTTTGCGTATGATGACGGTGAGCAATCTGCTTTAAATAAGGTGAGCTTTACCGTGCCGCCACGCGCAAAGGTGGCTTTGGTCGGTGCATCGGGCAGCGGAAAATCTACGGCGGCGAAGCTATTGATGGGATTGTATGCGCCTAACTCAGGCAGCATCAAAATAGATGGGCAAGACATCAACAGCTTAAGCTTAAGCTCATTGCGTGAGTCAATTGCCTTTGTGCCGCAAAAATCGGTTCTGTTTAACGACACCTTGGAAAATAATATCACCTATGGCGCGCCTGACATTGATCAAGTTCGTTTCGATGGCGTATTGACGGCTGCATTGCTAAATAAAGTGGTGGATGACCACCCTGATGGCGTGATGCAATTAATTGGTGAAAATGGTGATCGCTTATCAGGCGGTCAGCAACAACGCATCGCCATCGCGCGGGCTTTATATAAAGACGCGCCCATTTTGGTCTTAGATGAAGCAACCTCTGCACTAGATTCTGAGGCTGAAAATAAAATTCAAAGTGCGATTGATCATTTATTAGAGAGCCGCACGGCGCTGATCATTGCGCACCGTTTATCGACCATCCGTAATGCCGATTTGATTTTAGTATTTGACGAAGGCCAAGTGATTGAACAAGGCACACATAATGCGCTGTTAGAGCATGATGGCGTGTATGCGGGTTTAGTGAAAGCGCAAGGCCATTTGTCTTAGGCTAGGTAGCGAAACTTTGGAAAAATTCATCCTGACTCAATGGCAAAAACGCGGTTTATTTGCGTGGTTAATGTCGCCATTATCACTCTGCATTTGTGTGCTGGCTCAGCTTAAACGTTGGGCATATCAATCAGGCATATTGAAACAACACGCCCTTTCTGTGCCGGTGATTGTGGTCGGTAATATTAGTGTGGGCGGTACGGGCAAATCACCTTTGGTCGCGCACATCGCGCAGTTATTACAGCAACATAATTTCAAGCCAGGCATTATCTGCCGAGGTTATAAAGGCAAGGCTGATACCTGGCCGCAGTTTGTTAAAGCGGATAGCCAGCCAGATTGGGTGGGCGATGAACCGGTGATGCTAGCGATGCAAACGCACTGCCCTGTGATGGCAGGGCCTGATAAAGTTCAGGCAGCCCAAGCACTAATCAAGGGCGACTCTTCGCCAAGGTCGAAGACTGAGAAGCATGGCTGCGATGTGATCATTAGCGATGATGGTTTCCAACATTTAAGATTAGCGCGTGATATTGATGTGGTGGTGTTGGGCGATATGGGCAATGGCTGGTGCATTCCCGCTGGGCCTTTGCGCGAAGCGAAGGCGGCGTTATCTTCGGCAGATATCTGTGTTATTCATCGAGCCGATAATCAACAAGACAATCAACGGGATTCGGCGCAAAGCAGTTTTGAAATGGCGCTGGCCTCAGGCGAAATTTATGCCTTGGATGATCAACAACTCGCCAATTTATCTGCCTTAAAACAAACGCACTTACACGCGGTGGCAGGCATAGGCCGGCCAGAACGGTTTTTTGAAATTTTGCGCGGTTTGGGTTTGAGCTTTACTGAGCATATTTTTGCAGATCATCATGATTACATTGCGAGTGATGTAGATTTTAACGATAATGATCTGATTATAACCACAGAGAAAGATGCGATAAAATTAGCGCGCTTGCAGGGCTTAAGAAAAACATGGGTTTTGCCTGTAAAAGCAACATTAAGCTCTGAATTTGATCAACAACTCCTAAAGAAATTAAATGCCTGAATTCACTGTTATCATTCCTGCGCGTTACGAAGCTAGCCGCCTGCCGGGGAAAGTATTATTAGATTTAGTCGGCAAGCCCGTCATCGCGCATGTGATTGAACGCGCGCTAGCATCAGGCGCAAAGGTGGTGGTGGCGTCTGATGATGTAAGAATTGCTGAGGCGGTGACCAGCTTAAATGTTGAAGTGGTGATGACGCGCGCAGATCATCAATCAGGCACGGACCGTATCGCTGAAGCGGTGGAAATACTTAAATTGCCAGATGATGCGGTGATTGTGAATGTACAGGGTGATGAGCCCGATATGCCACCTGAATTAATTAGGCAAATGGCAGAGGCTTTATCTGAACGCAAAACCTTAAATATGTGCACGGCTTGTGCGCCTATGGATGATTCTGCGATGTTAGATGATCCAAATGTAGTGAAAGTGGTGAGAGATGCTGAGGAGATGGCCTTATATTTTAGCCGCGCTGAGATTGCTTTTAATCGCGATGGTAATGATGGCGGCGAGACAAGTTTCCCTTATCGTCGACACTTAGGCATTTATGCTTATCGCGCCGCTTATTTAAAAGCATTCAGTGCCACACCGATGTGCGCACTAGAAAAAACAGAAAAGCTGGAGCAGCTACGCGCCTTATATAACGGCGATAAAATTTATTGCCCCGATGCAATTAAAGCCCCGGGCGTGGGCATCGACACCGAAGCAGATATTGTGCGCGCACGCCAAAACTGGGAAGCAAAATAAGATGCACGTTGAAGTGGTGTATGGTTTGCCCGAGACACAAACCCTCATTGAACTGGAGGTTGAATCATCGTGCACGGCGGGCGAGGCGATTACGCAATCGGCTATTTTAGATCAAATCGAAGGCCTTGAATTAGCAATCTGTGAGATTGGTATTTTTGGTGCAAAATGTGATTTAGATACGCCTTTACGTGTGCATGATCGAATAGAAATTTACAGGCCTTTATTGCTATCACCGACTGAAGCCAGACGATTGCGAGCTGAAACAGCGGCAACAAAGGATGCTAATAAATAAGTGACATTTCATATTCCAGCGGCTTCAATGCGCTGTTAAAATACGAACTCTAATTTTTAATCATAGTTTACATCATGCATGTACTCATCACGGGCGGCGCAGGCTTTATTGGTTCAACCTTGGCGCATCGTTTGCTCGATCGCGGCGACACCGTTACCGCGCTGGATAATCTCAATGATTATTACGAAGTCAGTTTAAAAGAGGCGCGCTTGGCACGCTTAGAGCAACGCAAAGGCTTTCGTTTTGTGAAAATGGATTTAGTCGAAAACGATAAACTCAAAACCTTGTTTACAGAAGGCAAGTTTGATGCGGTGATGAACTTAGCCGCTCAAGCAGGCGTGCGTTATTCTATTGATAATCCTTCCGCTTATGTGCAAGCGAACATGGTGGGTTTCGGTAACTTATTAGAGTGTTGTCGATACAATAAAATCAAACACCTCGTGTTTGCCTCTTCTAGTTCGGTTTATGGTGCAAATACGAAGCTGCCTTTTTCAGAAGATGATGCGGTTGATCACCCCGTTTCATTGTATGCGGCGAGTAAAAAGGCCAATGAATTAATGGCGCATACCTACGCGCATTTATATGGCGTGCCGTGTACAGGTTTAAGGTTTTTTACGGTTTATGGCCCATGGGGTCGCCCCGACATGGCGTTCTTTAAATTCACCAAAATGATGCTGGCGGGTGAATCTATCCCCGTGTTTAACCACGGTAATTTAAGTCGAGATTTTACTTATATCGATGACATCGTTGAAGGGGTGTTGCGCGTGATTGATCGCCCTGCCACGCCAGATGAAAATTTCAACTCAGATACACCCACCCCAGCGGCGAGTAAAGCGCCATTTCGGGTCTATAATATTGGCAATGGTAGCCGGGTAAAGTTGATGGATTACATCGAAACCTTGGAAGATTGCTTGGGCGTAAAAGCCAATTATGAAATGTTGCCGATGCAAGATGGCGATGTTCATGCTACCAATGCTGACATCACTCGTTTAAAAAATGAGTTCGGTTTTGAACCGAAAACCGATGTTAAAACGGGTTTGCAAGCCTTTGTAGATTGGTATCGGGAATATTACAAAGTGGCATAGTTTGCGGATAACACCCTGAAAGCCTACAATGGGTTTTTCCGCTTTTGGAGCTAAGCCACATTACTGCACCCTACCACAATCAGAATATCCCACCCTCTTTAGCAATTGCCCGCTATTTGCATGGCTATGCAAGTCATCGTGCTTTGAGTTTGGTCGGGCCTTTGTATCAAGGCACAAACACGTTTGAAAACCCTGTTTTGTTCATAGATGGTGGCGCAGAATTTCGTCATGCAGATGAAGGCTTATCGGTGGGTGATGGTGATTCCTTTGTTGGCAAGCTTGATGAAACGCTAGACCGTCATAAAAATTATTCTGATCTCGCTTATGCCTTGGCCAGTATTCCTGCACACTTCTATGAGATTCACTTACACGGTTTTTTGGGCGGTCGCCGAGATCATGAATGGGTGAATATTGGTGAGGCGGCCGCGTTCTTAAAACATCGCCATCAAACTACGCAGTTACATTTTGATAGTGCGTTCACAGGCTTTAGCGCAGGCCAATGGCAGCTTGAGATTAACGGCACGTTTAGTGTGCTGTGCATCGAAAGCGCAAAGATAACTTTAACGGGTGAATGTGAATATCCGCTCAGTATAGAGACACAGATTGAACCGCTTTCTTCGCATGGTTTGAGTAATGTCGGCTCGGGTGTCATGCAGCTTAAAAACGATGAACCTGTATTTGTTGTTTTTCAGGTTGACTGATCTATATGCT
>JAZGFQ010000174.1:0-2226 GCA_036479635.1 Arenicellales bacterium | reverse complement strand
ATTACTCGGGCTTATTTGGACAATACAATCTCGCCGTAGAAAATCTTATCTTGCACAGGAGGCCGCATAATGTTCTCAAAAATTTTAGTACCCGTTGATTTAAATAAACCTAAAATGCTGGAAAGTTTGTGCCAAGCGGCTGCGGAATTAGCTAAAGCTAACAATGCAGATATCACGCTTATGACGGTTCTTCCAGGTTATAGCATGCCGATGGTGGCATCTTATTTTCCTGAGGATGCTCAAAAACGCCTTAAAGTTGAAACGCGCGAAGCCTTAGATAAACTGGCCAAGCAATATTTCTCCGACAGTAAAGTGAGTGTGAAATCCGGCAAACGCGCCAAAGAAATCGTGAAGACCGCTAATGAAGGCGCATATGATTTAGTGATTATCGGCGCACGGCGGAAACATTCTCGCGGCAGCGAGCGGTTACTGGGTTCTTGTAGCCAAAGTGTGAGTGATCGCTCGGCTTGTTCGGTGATGATTGTGCGTTAGTTTTATTTAAAAGCCTTTGTCCAAGGCATTCATTCAAGGCAGCTTTATAGCTGCCTTTTTTATAGCCTACTCAAACTAAAGCGTCGGTAAATAGCCTTCCAACTGCTCGAGCCCTGCACCCCAACCTTTGCCATGTTCTGAACGTGACGCTTCAAAGGCTTCTGCTTCTTCAGTCGTTGGGTTAATCGGCTGCCAAATTAATTCCAATAAAGTTTTACCGCCTTTCTCAACCAAATTAATCGTTGTTCTAAGCTCTTTAGGCCAATTAGGCATTTGAGGATTGGGCAAAATATCGCCTGCTTCATTAGAATTGTATTGTGTAAAGACTAAACTTTCAGGTGGTGTCATCTCAGTATATTCAGTCAACAACCACATCTCAAAGCCATCAGGTGTCGTCATTTTATGTAAGCTTGAACCACCTGCTTGAATATCTGCGTGTATAAATTCAACCTTAAAGCCCTTAAAAGGGAACTGCCAGTTTTTGAGATGCTCCGCTTGCGTCCATGCCTCGAAAACTAATTGTCTCGGCGCATCATATTCACGGTTGATGATAGTCGGTTCTAATATTATTTCTTTATTGCTCATCGTCATTCATCTCTTTGCTTTGAATTTTATTTAGGTAACCATCTAAGTGATCCAAACGCTGATTCCAATGTTGCTCAAATTGAGAGACCCAATCTTGTATTGGCTTTAGCGGTTTGGCATTCACTTTATAAACACGGCACCGCCCTTCTTTTCGTTCAGAGACCAAACCCACTTGTTTCAAAACACTTAAGTGCTTTGAAACCATCGGCTGATTCCAGCCTGTTAGCTTCACTAAGTCATTGACCGTCTGCTCGCGAATGATGAGTGTTTCAATCAGCTCACGACGTTTCGGTTCAGCAACAGCGTTAAAAGCATCCGCGGTGGTACGTGTTCTTGCCATACTCATAATATATTCCTATTAAGGAATATGTCAAGCCTTTCCTACCTATCTGAAAAAACTAACGGCGCAAACCCTTTAAAACTAATATTACCCAAGGCGCGCCATGAATGAATAAATCGAAGATATCAGCAGGCTTACTGAGGTTGCCTGCTTGCAACATTTTAAGTTTTTCTAGTACATGTGGCTCAGGGTTGAACGGCGCTAAACCTAAGGTAATGCACAACACCAGCACCACTATCCATGGGATTGAATCTAAGAATTTCATTTTATTTTTTCTCAATGTTTAGAGGGTTTGTGGCTGAATCAACCGATTGCATAATCTGTGCTAAACGGCCTTTACCCGATACAATTTCATCACGCGTTAAACCTTCAATTTCATGTGGGAACACCAACCAGTCATCGGTTTCGTGAAGGTAAAAATCCGGAATACGCGCGGTGGCATTTTTATTAGGTTTAAACCAAGGCGTGGCTATTTTGATTTGCCGAGGGCAGTTTTGACGCATTTTTTTGTGCAAGGTTTTCACGATCGCATCCACACTGCGGCCCGTATCAAACACATCATCCACAATCAACAAGCTATCTGTTTGGTTCATATTATTAATTAAATAATCTAAGCCATGCACACGCACTTGGCCTTTGCGTTTATCAATGCTTTTATACAGTGATGTTCTCACCGCGATATGATCCGATTCCTGCCCAAAAAATGCCAACATTTCTTGCACCGCAATGCCGACAGGGGTGCCGCCACGCCACACGCCTACAATAAAATTAGGCTCAAAATCGCTTTCTAGAATTTGTTTGCCGAGTAA
>JAZGFQ010000173.1:0-9762 GCA_036479635.1 Arenicellales bacterium | reverse complement strand
TCGAGTCGCCATCGACCCATACACACAAGATGTGTGGTTAACAATAGGTGACAGTAAGCACCGTTTGATGTTGCGCTCAGAAGATCATGGCGTAACGTGGCGAGAAATCAGTCGCAACCAAGCTACGGCAGTGGCTTTTGATGAAAAAGGTATTTACTGGGGAATGGATAAAATAGGGATGGCTGGGGTGATGCGCTATGATCGTCAGACAGAAAAATTTAAAACGGTATTTGACCCACGCGAAACGCGTTACCACCCTGAACATCTAGGCACGAATTATGGCGGCAGTATTTACGATATGCTGCGCTTAGATTCAGGTGAGCTGATCGTGCCATTTATGAAATATGCTGATCAAGATCACGTGGCATCTGTCTGGATGGGTAAAGGTGAACAATGGCGTTTACTCATGACGCTAGACAGCGAGCAAGGCAAGGGCAAGGCCATTTCGAGCATCGCTGGCCCTGATCAACAAGGGTGGGTTTATTGGCCAGATTATCAGATGAAGCTACAATAAGCGCAGCCTAAAAATTAATTACGCTTAAACTGATTGGGGAAATTTGTGTCCCAAGCGGTATAAACCTCATCGGACCAAAACTGCTGAACATAGGCCAGTACGGCTAATTTTTGATCAATCTCTAGGGCATCTTTAAACGCTGGCATCTCGCCGCCATTAGCAATCGAGCCGTTATCAATCGTGCCAATTAAAAAAGCAAGTGGGTGATGCCAACTGTGCGCTGAACCGTCTAACGGTGGAGCAGGGTAGCGACCATTGGCTTGTTGCTTATGCCAGTTTTCATCGCCTTGTGCGTTCGCACCGTGGCAGCTGGCGCAGTTTGTTTGAAAAATCTTTTCGCCTTGCATGATTAAATCAGCTTGATACCAGCGTGTAGACGTTGGTTGACTGGGCGAGGAAAGGCTGCTCAGTGTGGCAGCAGGTGCGGTTTCTGTTTTAGCGGATGAGTTATCAGCAGGCGTGCAAGCATTTAATGTCAGTGCACCGCTGAGTAGAATGCTAGAGAAAAGAATAGATTTAAGCTGCATGACGGATGCCTTTTGAAGTAGGTAATTTATGAAATATTATTTTAGCCGATGCGATGAGTAACACCGCTAATGCCAGCCAAGCTAAGCGTGAATCTACCATAGCATGATCACCATGAACGAGATTAATCGTCCAGCCGTAATGTGCAATGAGCGCATCTAGAATCAAGCCAGATGCCACCGCAATGCTGCACACTGCCAGTAGATATAAACCCATCGCACGCTTGCCAAGTTCTTTGGCAATCACGCCGACACTGCCAACATTGGTGGCAGGGCCTGCGAGTAATAATACCAATGCTGCGCCAGGCGATACGCCCGCCATCATTAAGCCTGCGGCGATGGGGGTTGAGGCGGTGGCGCAAATATACATCGGCACACCTGCGACTAACATGATGAGCATGGCAGGTAATCCGCTGCCCCACTGTGCTAGGAAATTAGCAGGCACCCAAGTGGTGATGGCCGCGGCGAATAATAAGCCGATGGCGAGCCACATTAAAATTTTATCCATTAAATCAGTGAACGCATAATGCACGCCTGCGAGTGCGCGAGATAAAAAACTTTGTGATGCTGGTGTGGGCTGGGCAGCTTGATTTTTTGCTTGGCTAGAACAACAACTGGATTTCTCTTCAACAACCTTATCCGTTTTAGTAGAACAACAGCTATTTTTTTCTTCAACAATATCTACTTTTTCGATAACAGCTTCGGGCTTAGCCTTGCTTGAGCAACATGAAGTCGTCTCTTCTACTATTTCTTCTTTTTTGCTACTACAACAACTTGTAGTCGCGCTGGCGTTGGCCGTCGGGTTATTTGAAGGGGTTGTTTCACTGTTATCAAATAGATTCACCAGTGTACCTGCGACTAAGGCCGAACTGAGCGCGCTGATCGGCCGTGCAATGGCCATGATGGGCCCCATCAGAGCATAGGTGATCGAAACAGAATCAACGCCTGTTTCTGGCGTTGAAACTAAAAAGGCAATGGTGGCCGGTTTTGAGGCGCCCGCCTTTCTTAAGCCCATCGCAGCGGGCAATACGCCACAAGAGCACAGCGGCAAGGGCGCGCCTAATAAAGTGGCTTTAACGATTGGGCCTGCGCCTTTTCCTTTTAAATGCTTTTGCAAAAAAGCGGTGGGAATCAACGCTTTCATCAAGCCGCCAATTAAAAAGCCCAGCACTAACCAAGGCGCGGCTTCGAGCATGAGATCGAGTAAATTTGAAAGATAAAGTGACATGGTTAATGCTCCAATAGTGAGTGGGCGTTAGGGGTTAAAGTTTGGGTTCTAGGGCGGATAAAATAACGCAATCTTGCGCCGATGCTGTGCCGCCACAACAAGCTTGTACAATGCTTTTGAGTTCTTTATGCATGGTTTGTAAGTGCAAAATTTGTGCTTCGATTTCAGCGAGTTTTGTCTCGCCTAATGTTTTAACTTCATCTAAAGTGTGCTGATCTTTAGCCTCTCTAAAAGAAATCAAACTCCGAATTTCTTTTAAACTAAAACCAGCTTGTTTGGCACGCTTAATGAACTTAAGTAACGTTAAGCTAGCGTGCGTGTAATCACGATAGCCATTTTCTAAACGCAAAGGGGTATCCATTAAACCTGCCTGTTCGTAATAACGCAGGGTTTCAATGCTGAGTTTGGATTGTTTAGCAAGCTCGCCAATGCGCATGACATGACCTTAATTGGTAAGATGAAAGGCAGAGTATAAACCCTATAGTATGCTTTAGGGTCAAGCGATAAAACACAAAACTTGGAAGCTAATCTAAGCCCAATAAGAAATAAGCACTTTGGGTGAATTCATTGACATCTTTTTCATCAAACAATTCTTCAGTGAGCAGTTCAATTAAATGATCAATATTCTGAGCTTGGCTAAGCGCTTCATCCATGACGACAGAAGCAGCGGGGCCGATGCTTTTCCTCAGCACCTTTGTCAGAGCAGATAGATTTTTTTCGGAAACGTCTGAAATACCTGGGGTGGATTCTTCAGGCAAACTTGAGTCATCATCCAGATCATTTAAGAGGTCAGTGTCGTCATAAAGATAAAGGGATTCGCTTGGAAATTCTGCACCCTGCGGGTTTAAGGCATGTTTAGATGCGGGCGATAAAAGCATCGCCTCTTTTTGTGATTGAATTCTATTAATCAGATCACTCTTTAGTGTAACCCCTGGCCAAAATTCCATGTGAATGATCGTGGCTTGTTTAATGGCATTTAAGGCAGGTTTGCCAGTTAAGGCCTCAAAAGTTGCCGCTGAAATAGCACGATTTTTAAGGATGAGTGTGGCAACCTTTCCAGGCTCGGCGCGTATGTATATCGCGCCATCTCTTTTAGACGCAACTACTTTTTGCACATATTTCAGCAGTGCATTCATCGAGTGCTCTGATCTGCTTTTAAAATGAAAGGTTTATCGCTTCGGTTTGGCTTGAATTCTTTTTACCAAAGAAATAAAACTGCGGCGCATTAACTCAAATGAATTAGCTAGCTCGCCAATTTCATCATCACTGTCATAAACAATGGGTTTGCCAAGCTCACCTTTAGAGACTCTTTTTGCTTTTCTGGCAATAGAGAGTACCGGAGCAATAATACTTCTGCGAACAATGGTATTAATGTATAAATAGAGTAAGCCAAATACGGCCGCTAGCACCAATAATGCGTATAGTGTCCGCGTGACGGTGATGTTTAATACATTAGCCAATGGCACACCCACCGCCATGCCGCCTACAACATCGCCTATTTTCCAGCCATAGCCAGTGGTAGTGCCATATTTACTGGAGATCGATAAGGGCGCTAATAAAGGGTTGCCGTGGCATTTTAAGCAGCCTTTTTTCGCGGTCGCGGGTGCGGAAGATAAAAGATAGGATTGTCCTTTGATAATGCCCGTTTCAACGATCGACTTAAGTTGTTTATTTTGACGAAAGCGTTGGAGGATGGTTTTTTCAAGCTCATCAGGGTAATCCTCAATATTGAGTGGGTTATCCGCAAAGATTTTGATGTAATACTCAGGCCGCGAACGCGCAAATTTTGATGCGACTGTTTTTGCCATGACCGTTGAAGACACCACCACTGGGAAAAAATCGCCCTTAGCAGAGTAATGAGGGCGGGTTTCTTCGCGTACGACATTGCGTACCGCTTTGATCATGTCGACCAATAAGGTTAATTCTTTATTTGCTTGAGACATCACTTGGCTTTTAGTCAAGAAATAGATCGCAGGTACGAGAATTAAGGAGAGCACTAAAAATATCAATAATAAAGATTGATTGAATTTAGTGGAAATAGAGGCGTTGCGAACCGAGGCGTTGATTTTTTTAGCCATTTTTATTGTTGTTCCTTATGGACAAGGGTTTGAACATAACTTATTTTGATATGTAAATAAAGATTTATTGGTGCAATTTTGAACAAAACGTAGGTTTTACGATCTAATTATTGTAAGGCTTATGAATAGCATTTTTAATGGTACTTGTAATCGCTTCGAACTCTTCGAAACGTGAGCTACCTTCGCGCCACGCCATCGCAATGGTGCGGTGGTATTTTTGATCTAATGGGCGAATTTTTATTTGCGTTTGTTTGAGCGCTAAATAATCAAGCGCCATATTGGGCAAGATGGTAAAGCCTAAGGCATTATTAACCATCTGAACTAAAGTTTGCAAGGTGTTCGCACTAAATTGGCTGACTTGAGTTTTTCCTTGATCTTTAAGGTTACAAGACGCTAAAGCATGCTCACGCAGACAATGGCCATCTTCGAGTAATAATAAAGAGGCTTGATCAAGCTTGCTGAAGTTAATGTCTTTCATCGAGTCAAATTCGGGGTGGTCTCGGTAGGCAAAGTGAAAGCCATCATTCACCAAGGGCGCTGAATCGGTATGAGGCATCTCATAGGGCTGAGCGTAGAGCACCATATCCAGTTCGCCAATGATCAACTGCTGATAAATATCACGGGTTTGTCCTTCGCGCAGTGATAAGCGAAGTTTTGGATATTGGCTTTTTAGAGCGGGCAATATCGCGGGCAGTAAATAAGGCGCCACCGTGGGGATGATGCCTAAGCGCATTACGCCAGAGAATGGCTCACTGACGGATTTTGCTAAATCAACCAGCTCTTCTAAAATGGACAATGAACGCCGTGCTTGCGATTCGATCACCTTGCCCGCAGGCGTGAACACCACGCTACGATTCGTGCGGTCAACCAGTGAAATATCTAAGTGTGTTTCCAGTTCTTTAATCGCCGTGCTAAAAGCAGATTGCGAAACAAAACAGCTTTTAGCCGCCTTGCCAAAATGGTTGAATTTACGCAGCGCGGATAAATATTGTAGCTGGCGAACGGTGGGTAATCTATGCATTGTTTTGAGCCTTTAGTGTGCTTGTTTCCAGTTATCACCCGTGCCAGTATCCACTTCTAATGGGATGATTAAATCCGCCACACCCGTCATTAATTCAATCACTTTTTGCTCAGTGTGATCAAGTTCGGCTTCAGGTACTTCTAGCACTAATTCATCATGCACTTGCAGAATCATGCGCACATTAGGTGCGTCTTTATGAATCCATTTGTCCACGTTTATCATAGCAATTTTAATTAAATCAGCCGCAGAGCCTTGCATGGGCGCGTTGATCGCGGTGCGCTCGGCATATTGGCGGCGGTTAAAGTTTTTAGAATTAATCTCCGGCAGATACAAACGCCTGCCGTGCAGGGTTTCAACATAGCCTTGGTCAGCGGCAATTTTACGCATCTCATCCATGTACTTTTTAACCCCTGGGTAGCGATTAAAATACGTTGAGATATACGCCGAGGCTTCATCGCGGCCAATGCGTAATTGGCGGGCTAAACCAAAGGCCGACATACCATAAATCAAACCAAAGTTAATTGCCTTAGCGCTGCGGCGTTGATCGGTGGTGACGTTCTCAAGTTCATCGACTTCAAACACTTCAGCGGCAGTGGCGCTGTGTACGTCTTGGCCTTCTTTAAACGCTTGCACTAAGCGCGGGTCTTCAGATAAATGGGCCATTAAGCGTAGCTCGATTTGCGAGTAATCAGCCGCTAACAATTTGTGCCCTGGACTGGCGATAAATGCCTCGCGAATGCGGCGGCCTTCTTCGGTTCGAATCGGAATGTTTTGCAGGTTAGGATCGCTGGATGATAAGCGCCCCGTGGCCGCCACCGCTTGATGATAAGAGGTGTGGACGCGGCCTGTTCTGGGGTTGATCAGCTTGGGCAGTTTATCGGTGTAAGTTGATTTAAGTTTGGCTAAGCTGCGGTGCTCTAAAATAAGCTGCGGTAAGGTGTGGCCCTCAAGCGCTAAATCTTGTAATACACTTTCAGCGGTAGAAGGTTGGCCTTTGGGGGTTTTCTTTAATACAGGCAAGCCGAGTTTATCGTAAAGAATGGCTTGAATTTGTTTGGGCGAGGCAATGTTAAACACTTCATCGGCCGCCTTATGACAAGCCTTTTCAATCACGTCTAATTTCGCACCCAACTCCATGCTTTGTTGGCCTAGCAAGTTGGCGTCGAGTAACACGCCATTAGACTCTGTGCGTGCTAATACCGGCAACAAGGGCATTTCGATATCGGCGAATAGTTTTTTTAAGCTGGGAATGGCCTCAATTTTCGGCATCAAAGCGTGGTGTAGTCTCAGCGTGATATCCGCATCTTCTGCGGCATAAGGCCCTGCTTGGCTTAACTCTATTTGATCAAAGGTGAGCTGCTTCTTACCCACGCCCGCGATGTCTTTAAAGGCGATGGTTTTGTGGTCTAGGTGACGCATTGCCAAAGTGTCCATATCATGGCGCGTGATGCCCGCTTCGGTTAAATAGGATTCCAGCATGGTGTCATATTTAATGCCTTGTAAATCAATGCCGTGATGTTGCAAAACAATGGCATCGTATTTCAAGTTCTGGCCTACTTTTAAAATGGCAGGGTTCTCAAGCAAAGCTTTGAGTTTTGCCATAGTGGCGTCATAGGGCAGTTGGTCAGGCACGCCTGCATAACTATGTTTGAGTGGCAAATATGCCGCCTTGCCTGCCTCCATACAAAATGAGACACCCACTAACTGTGCTTGTTGGGCATCAATCGACGTGGTTTCGGTGTCCACAGCAAACACCTTGGCCTGACTTAAATCATCGAGCCATTCGTTTAAAGTATCTTCATCTAAAATAGTAACGTAATCTGTTTCGACGGCCTCCATGGTTGTCTCGGCCGTATCAAATTCATCGGGGGCGTAATCGATGTTTATGTCTTCAGAAATATGCGGTGATGCAGTGGCTAGTTCTCGCGCCCAAGTATTAAAATCTAAGGTTTTATATAAACGTGCTAAGGCTTCAATATCTGGCTCGGTGTGGTGTAATTCATCGCAGGGTAAATCTAGGGGTACGTCTAGGCGGATGGTGGTGAGGTCTCTAGAGAGCCATAGTTGGTCGATGTGCTCGCGTAAGCTCTCGCCTACTTTACCGCCAATCTCATCGGCATGCTCTACTAAGTTATCGATGGTTTCATAGGCGGCCAACCATTTTGAAGCGGTTTTAGGGCCGACTTTTGGCACGCCTGGAATGTTGTCTGAGGTGTCGCCCATTAGCGCAAGATAATCGATGATCTGATCTGGGCGCACGCCGAATTTATCCATCACGCCTTGCTCATCCATTGAATGGTTCTTCATGGTGTCGATCAAGCTAACGTGTTTATTCACCAGCTGCGCCATATCTTTATCACCCGTCACAATCAGCACATCCATGCCTTTTTCAGAAGCTTGTGCAGATAAGGTACCGATCACGTCATCGGCCTCCACTTCTGGAATGCATAATAAAGGCAGCCCCATCGCTTCGGTGATCTCATGCACATATTTTATCTGGCTGACTAATTCTTCGGGCGCAGGCGGGCGGTTGGCTTTGTATTGATCATACATCGCGTGGCGAAAGTTCTTGCCCTTAGCATCGTACACAATGGCGATGAGCTCGGGGTCGCATTCCTTAACGAGCTTTCTGAGCATATTGGTGACGCCATAAATAGCGCCCGTCATTTGCCCTGAGCGCGTTTGTAAATCGGGCATGGCATGGTAGGCGCGGAATAGAAATGACGAGCCGTCAACCAGAATTAAGCGTGTATTGGTGGGCATATTTTGTTTTTGTGATGAATGATTAGCTTACAATACATGGATATTACCAATAATCCACTAGCACCGTTATGTATAAACCCAGCGACGACAAAACCTTTGAGAACTGGCCAGGCTCGCCTTCGGCTGAATTGAACCGTGAATCTTGGAAAGTGTTCCAAGTGATGGGCGAGTTTGTGGAGGGTTTCGATAAAATGGCGCATGTGCACCCTGCGGTGAGCATCTTTGGTTCAGCGCGCACCCAGCCTGACCACGCCTATTATAAACTGACCGAGGCCATCGCCAAGAAGTTATCAGACAGCGGCTTTTCGATCATCAGCGGGGGTGGCCCGGGGATTATGGAAGCAGCCAATAAAGGCGCACAACAAGGCCGTTCACCGAGCATTGGGTTGAATATTATTCTACCCGGCAAGCAAGAAACCCCGAATGATTACCAAGATGTGAGCATTAATTTTCATCATTTCTTCGTGCGTAAAACCATGTTTATTAAATATTCGGCGGCGTATATCGTGATGCCGGGCGGCTTTGGTACGTTGGATGAAGTATTAGAATGTTTAACCCTAATCCAAACGGACAAAACCCCTGCGATCCCCGTTATTTTAGTGCAGTCTGATTTTTGGAAAGGGATGTTAGATTTCTTTAAAAACACGCTAGCCGCCGAAGGCACGATTAACCCTGACGATATCGATTTAATGCAGGTGCTCGATACGCCTGATGAAATCTGTGAGGCGATTTTTGATTTTTATGCAGATAAAGGCTTTCATCGCCCAGATGGCCAGTTGGGCCTGAATATTAATCAGAGTCTAAAGAAATGAAAGGCTTGCTAAGTTTGGGCATGACACTTGCATTTGCTTTGGTGTTTAATGCGCTTGCTTCTGAGGCAGTGCTGGCCTCTGAAGGTAACGTAAGAATGTATACGATCAATAAAAAACAACAGCAAACGCGAATTCGTTTAGGCAATAGCGCAAGCGAGGCTGGTTGCCATGATCTACGATTTAAAAAACAGGTGCATCGTTTTGCGCAAGCAGGTTTTGCATGGTGCCAGCTATTTTCTGAATCAGAATGCATAGCAGAGACGATCATCCCTGCACTTTGGAAAGGTAGAACTTATCGGAGAGTTGAATTTGACCATAATGCCCTGCAGCCTAAGTTATACCCAGGCTCTGATTGGGTGCTGGCTGAAGATGCACCCAAAATTAAAGCGTGGTTTTGTGAGGCTAAGTAGTGCGGTAACTTTCAATCTGAATGCGTAATAAAACCTGCATTAATATGGGATACTTGCTGCCATGGAAAGTACAGAAAAAAACGTGATCGAAAAATCGCTTAGAGACTCCGTTGACGATAAAAAATCCGCTTTAGCGAAAGCCATTAGCGCGCCTTTAGCGGCGCTATCATCTGCGTGCGGAGAGATTTGGCCTCACAGCGATAAAATCAATCCCATTTTAATCGTTGGTTTGAGTACGGTGCCAAAATGCAAACTGATTTACGCTTGGGGCAGAGATAATCATATTCTATCTTCGATGATCAGCGCCGACGAAACGGATGAAACTTGGTTGGGGCGCAACCTTTCCGAGCGGCATTATTTAAAAAATCACCTGCCTTTTCGCGGCATTATGCTGTCGTCGGTGTATCTCAGT
>JAZGFQ010000172.1:0-8513 GCA_036479635.1 Arenicellales bacterium | reverse complement strand
AGTGGTAGGGTGATTGCGTTTTCCGTACTTGCTGGTCATTCCAATATTGCGTGTTGGGTAACCATTGGTAATGCTATCGTGCAAGATTTTTTGTTGATCAATATTTAAGCTGGCTAATTCTATTCTTTCTTCTAGTGGCTTTGCTTCGCTGCCTTCGCTCGGCAGGCCAATGCTAGATTCTAAGGTGACGATGCGGCTATCTAATTCAATAAAGTCTCGTTCTTTCTCGGCAAAGTAATCTGAAATTGAGGTGAGGCGATCTATCACGCTGGCGTTTAACTCAGCATCCACGCCGCTACTGCGTTCCATTTGAGCAATAATATCGCTGATCAATTTAAGTTCTGAGCCGCTGATTTCCAGTGATTTATTTAGGCTGTCATGTTTGGTCGTGATGTTAACAAAGGCGTCTTCCATAGAACGCGCCATTGATTTAGTTTCTTGAAGTTCACCTTTTTGAGAGAAAACAATCACATTGCTGATGATTAAGCCGAGGCTTAAAATAATAGAAGTGCTGAGTAGAATCGTTTTAAGTATCTTAGGGATTCTGAAATGCCGCGTGCCTTGCTTATCGCTGACGGTAATCAGAAAGTGCGTGTCATTATTTTTATTATTTGTAGCCATAGTGTAAAAGGGAAGTTAACTATAAGTATCCGTGTATTTCTGATAATGCTTGTGTAATTGCAAAACATGTTTCACATACGCTTGCGTTTCAGCATAGGGCGGAATCCCTTTGTATTTGACAACTGCACCTGTACCTGCATTATAAGCCGCCAGTGCCAGCCTGACATCGTTATCAAAACGTTGCATTAAGTCTCTAAATAACTGAATACCGCCGTGTAGGTTATCACTGACATCAAAAGGGTTGTTAACATCATAACTACTGGCAGTAGCAGGCATCAGTTGCATTAAACCTTGTGCGCCTTTAGGCGAAACTGCATTGGGGTTAAAGCTGGATTCAATTTGAATAATGGCTTTGATCAATGCACGGTCTTGCTTATAAATATCGGCAAGCTTAAAAATAGTGGTGTCGTATTCGGTGCTGCGCGGGCTTAATGTACGCTGGGAATAATCATAATGGCGCGGCCCCAATACTTCAACAGGAATGCGCGGCGTATAGGTTTTAATGAGCTTTAATGTGGGGGAATCACTGCGGTGGTCTGTGATGACACGCATCCCATTTTGATCTTCATAGACATACACGCTGGCGGCGATTGCAGTGGATGCAAACGCAAAGCTTAAGTACAGCAGGCAGATTATGAGGCGTTGGGGCATTAAAGTGGCTAAGCAAGCGCGATAAAAGGCACGGCATACTAACAGTTTGAGCCAAGTTTTTCTATGCGCCATTGGTCTATAAATGACGACAGGCGGTGTGTGAAATAGTTGCCCGTTTATATGCTCACCAACTGAATTAAAAACCCAGCGAATAAGGCCAGCAAGGCAATGCCTTCGATGCGCCGTACTTTTCGATCATTCATAATAATATATAACAAACAAAAGGCGGCGATGCTGGAAAGAATTAAGAAATTCAGCAAAGGCCCGCTCATGGTGATCGGGTTGATCAGCGCAATGACGCCAAAAATGCCAAGGTAATCAAAAATATTGGAGCCAATGATTTCACCGAATAAGCTGTCGGTGTTGTTTTTTCTAACCAGCATAATTGCAGTGGCAATTTCAGGAATTGAGGTGCCAATGGCCAGTACACTGGTGGCGAGTTTGGCGCTGGATAAGCCCAAAGCCTCGGCACTGTTTAAAAGCGAAGACACCACGAAATCGCCAGAGATGAATAAGCAGGCAAGATTGATGAGTAGAAACACACTCAATAGGGGGGTAGAAATAGTGGCAGAGTCTGAATCTTTAGTTTCTTGTGTGTCGATTTGTTCAACATCAGCGTGTTCTTCTAATGCCGTTTCGCCGCCGCTATGGCGAATATTATGATGTAAATAAAAGCCCAGCACCACGAGTAGTAAGCCACCTTCAAGCTGGCTCATGTGGCCGTCATAAAGGCTGAGAGATGTGAGCAATACGGCGACAAAAAACATGCTCATTTGTGTGGAGATCACTTCTCGATGCACATCTAGCGCTTGCTTGGCAAATAAGGTGGCGATGCCGATACCGAGCAGGCAGTTGGCAACGACCGTGCCGAGCACATTGCCCACCACCATATCAGGTTGGCCTTGCATGGCCGCACCAACGGATGAAAATAACTCGGGTGCTGAGGTGCCGATGGCGATGATTAAAATGCCTGTGTTGAGCTTGCTCAGGCCCATGCGTTCGCCAAGAATGACAGCGGCATCGGTGAAAATATCTGCCGCGCGCACTAGTACGATAAGGCTTAAGATGAATAAAACAATTTCAATGGTCAAGCCTGAAAAGTTGCTGCGAAAATAGACAATGGCAAAGCCGATGAGTATTAATGCAATGTTGATGAAACTGTTTTTCTTAAAGCCCGATAGGGCGCTGCTTGAAGACATGCTATTAGTTTATGTGAAGTTTAAAAAAACGCAAAAGCGCGTAATCCGATGGCCAGAAATTAACGAAGTTGTTCAAGGTAATCTTTGGCTTTAATGTGTTGGTTATCAGCGGCAGATTGCATCCAAAATAATGCGAGTGTGCTGTTTTTCGTCACAATTTCACCGTCAAGGTAATAAAGCGCAAGCTGATATTGGGCTTGTGCTTGGCCTGCTTTAGCGCTGGCCTGAAAATAATCAAACGCGGTTTGTGGGTTTGGTTCTACGCCCAAGCCTTCTTGGTAGAGTCGCGCGAGTTGATATTGCGCGCTGGCGCTGCCTTTGTCGGAGGCTTGTTGCCATAAAACCTGCGCTTTTTCAAAATCTTGAGCGTCATAGGCTTGCGTGGCATAAGCCAAGGT
The DNA here is from genome assembly GCA_036479635.1 of Arenicellales bacterium. GTDB lineage: Bacteria > Pseudomonadota > Gammaproteobacteria > Arenicellales > Poriferihabitantaceae > JAAELZ01. The sequence continues at coordinate 5,644 of JAZGFQ010000172.1, read as the reverse complement.
GCTGCTTAAGCTAGGGTCGGTGATGGCTTCGCTGCCGCCTACTTCCTCTGGCGCGAGATCAAAGCTCATTTTTTCAAAAATAGTGTCAAGAAAAGCCTGTGCTTTAACATCGCCAGACTCAGCGGCTAAGCGAAACCATTTTATCGCTTCATTGGCTTCTTTTCGGACTTCGTCGCCATTCCATAGCAAAGCACCTAAGTTAAATTGTGCTGCTGCGTGGCCTTGACGCGCGGCGCGTTCCCACCAGGTTTTAGCGCGCTGCTTATCTTTTTGCACACCATGGCCAGTGTAATACGCTAAGGCTAGGTTGTGCTGGCCCATGGCTAGGCCTGCATCACCTGCGCGCCTAAATAAATTGACCGCGCGCTCAGGGTCAGCGCTGCCGCCGATGCCTTTAGAGAGCACAATACCAAGGTTGAAAATGGCACTTAAATTGCCTGATTCCGCGCTGTCTTCCCAAAAGTTGCGTGCGCGCTTGAAATCTTGATTTTGATAGGCCTCTACGCCGCGTTCGTAGTCTGAAGCGGCATAGCTAGGCAGGGCATAAACACTGATGAACACAACATAGATTAGGCTGAGCAGATAGCGAAATTTTAGGGAGGGCTTTTTAAGCACGATGATATTGTTCAAGCAATGAATGAAAGGCGTAATTATACGCAATTAAGGCGGCCGTGTGGCTGTGTTTGAAAGGTACGCTATGGTAAACTTTAAAATAAGTATCAATATAAATATCACGTTCAGTTTAAGCGTGTGAATGACGAAATTAAAGGTGGGCTTGCTGGCATATTGTGCATAGTCTGACCGCGTAACGTAATTTAAAAAAATCTAAACAATGACAGATCAGATCATAGCCAAAGAGCTTATTCACGCCAATATTGAGCAAGAGATGCGTCAATCTTATTTGGATTACGCCATGAGCGTCATCGTTGGGCGTGCCTTGCCTGATGTGCGAGATGGTTTGAAACCTGTGCATCGCCGGGTTTTATATGCGATGGATGAGCTGGGTTTGGCATGGAATAAGCCGTATAAAAAATCAGCGCGTGTGGTCGGTGATGTGATTGGTAAGTACCACCCGCACGGCGATACCGCTGTTTACGACACCATCGTTCGTATGGCGCAAGATTTTTCTTTGCGTTATCCTCTGATTGACGGTCAAGGTAACTTTGGCTCGGTTGATGGCGATGCACCTGCGGCGATGCGTTATACCGAAATCAGGTTATCTAGGATCTCCTTAGAACTTCTATCTGATTTAGGCAAGGAAACCGTTGATTTTGGTCCGAACTACGATGAAACCGAAACGCAGCCTTTGGTGTTGCCAACGCGCATTCCAGGGCTGTTAGTCAATGGTTCGTCAGGCATTGCGGTGGGCATGGCCACTAATATCCCGCCGCATAACTTAAATGAAGTGGTCGAGGCGTGTTTGGTGTTAATTGACGCGCCTGAGACGTCTATCGATGAGTTGATGGAATATATTCCTGGGCCAGATTTCCCCACCAGCGGTATTATTGTTGGCACGGCAGGCATCCGCGAGGCGTATCACACTGGCCGAGGCCGTGCTTATGTGCGCGCGCGCACTGAGATCGAAACCAACGAGAAAACAGGCCGCCAAGCCATTATCGTGCATGAGTTGCCGTATCAGGTGAACAAGGCGCGTTTGATGGAAAAAATCGCCTATCTCGTTAAAAATAAGTTACTAGAAGGCATTTCAGCGATTCGCGATGAATCGGATAAAGACGGCATGCGCATGGTGGTTGAAATCAAGCGTGGTGAGCCGTGTGAAGTGGTATTGAACCACTTATATAAGCAAACCCAAATGCAGACGGTATTTGGCCTGAACATGGTGGCGTTAGAGAATAACCAGCCTAAACTGTTTAACCTAAAAGAAATGCTTGATGCTTTCTTGCGCCATCGTCGTGAAGTAGTAACGCGCAGAACCGTTTATGAGTTAAAGAAGTTGCGCGGCCGCGCCCATATTTTAGAAGGCTTGGCAGTCGCCTTAGCCAATATTGATGAAATCATTGCTTTAATCAAGGCGGCTTCATCGCCTGCCGAAGCCAAAGCCACTATGTTGGCGCGCACTTGGCAGCCAGGTATCGTTGAGAAAATGCTTGATCGCGGTGATGCGAAATTATCGCGCCCGCAAGGCTTGTCTGATGATTATGGATTGATCGCAAAAGATTACCAGCTCTCGCCGGAACAAGCGCAAGCCATATTAGAGCTACGTTTGCACCGTTTAACGGGGTTAGAGCAAGATAAAATTCGCTCTGAGTACGTTGAAATTATAGATAATATTGTTGATTTGCTCGACATCTTAGAGAACCCTGATCGCTTAGTAACGGTGATCAAAGATGAATTATTAGAAGTGAAGCAGCAATATGGCGATGGCCGTAGAACCGTGATTACGCAAGGTGCGGTGGATATTTCCATGGAAGATTTAATCGCCGAAGAAGATGTGGTGGTGACGATTTCTTTTGAAGGCTATGCCAAGGCACAGCCCGTAGCGGATTACCGCGCACAACGCCGTGGTGGCCGTGGCAAGATGGCGACCAAAACCAAAGAAGAAGATTTTGTCAGCCGTATGTTTGTGGCGAACACACATGACACTTTACTATGTTTTTCTAGTAAGGGTAAGGTCTATTGGCTTAAAGTGTTTCAGTTGCCAGTGGCCAGCCGAGGCGCGCGTGGTAAGCCTTTAGTGAATTTATTGCCTTTAGAGTCTCAAGAACGTATCACAGCGGTGTTGCCGATTCGAGATTATTCAGAAGACCAGTTCATTGTGATGGCAACGGCCAACGGCACCATCAAGAAAAGCGCATTGATGGATTATTCACGTCCGCGCGCAGGTGGCATTATTGCTTTAAACCTGCCAGAAGAAGATGAATTGATTAAAGTCTCTTTAACTGAAGGTAATCAACATATCATGTTGGTGAGCTCATCGGGCAAGGCGGTTCGGTTTGATGAAAACGATGCACGGCCGTTAGGGCGAACAGCGCGCGGTGTGCGCGGCATTCGTTTGGCGGAAGACCATAAAGTAATTTCAATGATTATTCTGCCAGGCAATGGCTCCGAAGCGATTGAAGGCGACGTCGTTGATGAGGATGAAAGCACTGAAACTGCTGAAGGGGTGTTGTTGGATCAAGCCTTATTATTCTGCACAGAAAAAGGCTATGGTAAGCGCACTTCGATTGAAAACTTTCCGGTGCATCGTCGTGGCGGTCAAGGCGTGATCGCGATTAAAACCCCTGAGCGGAATGGCGCAGTGGTCAATGCGTGTATCGTGTATGAAGGCGATGAAGTGATGATGATTACCGATGGTGGTGTATTGATTCGTACCCGCGCAAATGAGATTTCAGTTCAAGGGCGTAATACGCAAGGTGTGCGCGTGATTGCTTTATCTGAAGACGAAAAATTGGTGACGGTTGATCGTGTGGATGAAGCTGAAGAAGATGACGAAACAGCCGAGGAAACAGCCGAGGGCGTTACTGCAGAGGTTTCTGATGAGACACTTGATGAGACTCAAGCTGAAACAGAAGAAAGCGCATCAGCAGAGGAAGAAGAATAGCCTTGTATAAGGATGCGCTTACATCATTGAGAAAAGCTTAAAACGTCATGTCACAAGAAAATGAATTAAAGCAACTTCGAGACCAAATTGATGGGGTCGATTCTGAGCTTTTGGCATTGATTCAAAAACGCATTAGCTTGGCTCAAGCCGTGGGTAAGGTCAAAGAAGCTTACAGCCAGCAAGACGCGGTCATATATCGCCCTGAGCGTGAAGCGCAGGTGGTGCGGCGCATGGTGGCGGAGAGTGAAGGCGCGATGAACGCACATCAAATTAACACCTTGTACCGTGAAATAATGTCGATTTGTCGTGGTGCAGAAGCACGTTTGCGCGTGGCGGTGTTAGGCCCTGAAGGCACGTTCACTGAAATGGCGGCTTTACAGCAGTTCGGTTCAAGTGTGGATATTTCTTTGCAGGCACGGATTGATCAAATTTTCAGTGCAGTCGAAACGGGGGAAACGCATTATGGTGTGGTACCCGTTGAGAACTCCACCGAAGGTGTGATTTCAGAAACAGCTGATTTGCTGGCCAATACCTCGCTCAATATTGCAGGTGAGATTTACTTGCCCATACATCATGCCTTGCTCAGTAAGCTAGGCAATGCGAAAGAGATTAAAGTGATTTACTCGCACGCGCAATCATTGTCTCAGTGCCGCTTATGGCTGCAAGAGAACATACCTGATGTGCAAATTAAAAGTGTAGCGAGTAATGCAGAGGCGGCCAAAATGGCGCGTGACTGCGAGCAGTGTGCAGCGATTGCGGGCGAACATGCCGCTGAGCAATATGGCTTAAACGTATTGTCTAGCCATATCGAAGACCATAAGCACAATACCACGCGCTTTTTGGTGTTATCACAAGAGCAAATTGCCGCTAGCGGCAAAGATAAAACCAGTTTGTTAATGGGCTGTAAAAATGAGCCAGGCAGTTTATTTAAATTGCTTGCACCGTTTCAGGCGCATGAAATTAGCTTGCTTAAAATTGAATCTCGGCCGTCTAAGGTGAAGCGCTGGGAATATTTATTTTTTGTTGATATTGAAGGCCATCACCATGATGCGGCCATTGCGCCTGCTTTGGCAGAAGTGGCTGACGCGGCAGACTATTTCCGTGTGTTAGGCGCGTATCCGCGCGCAGATTAAGCTGCTTTACGCGCACACCTTTCTGAGTTTATGAGTTCAAGCACACCAGATTTTCACATCCACAAACTCGTCATCATTGGCGTAGGTTTGATTGGGGGTTCTTTAGCGCTCGCTTTGCGTGAGAAAAGCACGGTGGACGAAATCATCGGCGTTGGGCGAAGTGTAGAGAATTTACAACGTGCCATCGATTTAAACGTCATTGATGCATTTACGCAAGATGCTAGCGTAGCGGTTAAAGAGGCAGACGTCGTGATTATTGCGGTGCCAGTAGGTGCATTTGAATCCGTTTTAAAGCAAATTCTACCGCATATTTCTAAAAACACTGTGATTAGCGATGTGGGTAGTGTTAAAGGCGAGGTGGTTGAGATTGCGCGCCGTGTAATGGGCAAGCAGATTGATCAGTTTGTGCCTGCGCACCCGATTGCAGGCTCGGAGAACTCAGGCGTTGAAGCGGCATTTCCGAGTTTATTTGTTGATCATAATATCATCATTACACCTTTGGCAGAAACGCGCCAAGATTTATTATTACTGATAGAAAGCGTGTGGCTCAGCACGGGCGCAAAGGTATTGGCATTAGATGATCAGTTGCATGATCAAGTCTTAGGCGTGACCAGCCATCTTCCGCACGTCATTGTTTACGCCTTGATGGATTATCTTGCCCAGCAGCCTGAGCAAACGTTGCATTATCAATTTGCGGCAGGCGGTTTGTTTGATCTCACTCGAATTGCTTCAAGCGATGCAGTGATGTGGCGCGATATTTGTGTCAGCAATCAAGATAAGTTGAGCGCTATCGTGCGTGAGTACGCGAATAGCTTAAACCAACTGGCAGATCAAATTGAAGCAGGCGAGGGCGCACAGCTTGAGCAGTTATTTAGACACGCAAAAACTGAGCGAGGGCAGCTTGCAGACATGCGCGCTGCCAAAAAAGCCTCTACATCAACTTAATTCT
>JAZGFQ010000171.1:0-6848 GCA_036479635.1 Arenicellales bacterium | reverse complement strand
TAGTAGAATCAAGCACCACTTCCTTATAACCCGCACCTAATAAAGCATCGCCTATATCTTGCATGGTATAAAACGCATTAAAATGTGTCGTGCAGCTGTCTAACTCATTTAAAATAGAAACCGTATTGGATGCCGTGGATGCGCCATAAGCACTAAACCAGAGCAAGCCATTCGGCTTTAATAAGCCCTGCGATATGCGAATAAAATTGCCTGCATCAATCCAATCAAAAGCAAGATTACTCACTACAAAATCGTATTGCTCTAATGGGCTTAGATGCCCGTTTAACACATCTTCAGATAAACCATCCATAAAGGGCGTTTGATCTATGCTGAGATTGGTGTCAATTAAACTAGATAACAGAACATTATTTTGCTCATGCAAGCACATGCCACGCACTGGTCCTTTAGCGCTACCGACCGCAGATATCAGCTCAGTAATATTATCAATACATAAGGCATGACTAAGCGTTAAAATACAATCTTCCACTGCCTTCTTTGAATACAAGGCAGCTTGTTTTTGTAACTTTCGTGCAATACTGGTTTTATGACAAGGATTCACTGAACGAATTTTATAATTGATAGCACAGGATTGTAACGCAAACAAACCCATGGACAGCCTCATCAAACAACTTTCTAAATACATCACTCATCTCATTCCTTGTCGTTGTCTTATTTGTGAGCAAAATTCTGCACGCTTAATTTGCACTGCCTGCCAAGCTGCGCTGCATAAAAAAGATTCTATCGCCATCAAAAACAGTTGCGTTCAATGTGGCGAGAAATTACAGACTAATTTATACCACTCAAGCATCCGCCCTAAAGTGTGCGGTCGCTGCATCAGCCAGCCTCCCGCCTTTGATCAAACGTTTTTCGCGTATGTCTATCAATCCCCTATTGCAGATTTAATCCTTCGGTTTAAATACAAAGAACAACTCATGCTCAGCCAATTATTGGCTGAAAAAATAGCCCTTAAACTGCTAAGTATGCCTAAATCTTCAAGGCCGACGCTCCTCATTCCTATTCCACTGCACCCTCAGCGCCTAAAGGAAAGGGGTTTTAATCAAGCGCTCGAACTTGCCAAGCATATTGGCAAACGCGCGAACATCCCTGTTTACAAACGGCACTTAGTGCGTGTCAAACAAACGAAGACACAAAAGCAATCAAAACGCAGGGCACGCGCGCTAAACATGAAGGGCGCATTTACGCTAGTTCAAACCTTCGATCTAGAAAGCCAACATATTGCCATCATTGATGATGTCATCACTACAGGCTCTACCATGAGCGAGGCCGCTAAAACCTTAAGGAAAGCCCAGCCTGAGCAAATCACCTTGCTTGCAATCGCCAAAAGACATTAAAGCTAGCGCAGTATTACACTTTCTCAAAGGATTGCCTCTGGTCTGTGTAGATTAAAGTCTCAAGGGAAGTCTAAGTGAGTGTTTCTAAGCAATGCTCATTCCCACTCAAACACACTCGTTGGCGTATTATTTTTTAAATTCATGCAACGCACCCTCATACACTGACAACATCGACGGTAATAAAAATAAAATCAGGAAGGTGGCGAAGGTTAAACCTGAGGCGATAGACAGCACCATTGGAATCAAGAACTGTGCTTGGCGAGAAGTCTCAAATAACAAAGGTGTTAAGCCCGCCACGGTGGTGAGAGAGGTAAGCATTACTGCACGCAAACGCTGGCAGGCCGCTTCTTCTAGAGCCGGGTTGATCGCCATGCCCTTTTCCCTGAGCTGCCTATAAAACGTGACTAAAATAATCGAATCATTGATGACGATGCCTGATAAACCGAACAAGCCGAATAAAGATAAAATGGTGAGATTCATGCCCATCATCCAGTGGCCGAGAATCGCGCCTGTGATACCGAAAGGAATGATGAGCATGACTAAAATCGGCCAGCCATAAGATGAGAAAACCCAGGCTAACACCATGTAAATCAACACCAAACCCACTTTTAAGCCCAGCTTTAAATCGGCTAATGTATCTCTTTGCCGTTTAGCCTTGCCTTCTAAACTGGACTGAACACCATATTCAGCGGCAATACTGGGTAGTAATTCTGCTTTTAATTGCTCGCTGATGGCTTGGGTATTATTCACGCCTTCATCCACATTTGCAGTGATTGACACCGCTAATAATCCATCGGCATGACGTAATGTTTCAAAGCCTTGCCGTGTTTGCCAACTCACCACCGATTCCAGCGGCAAGAAATCACCCGCAGACGTTCGAATAGGATACACCTCTAAGCTCGACAACGCATTCCGATCCGCCTCAGGTAATGAGACCCTAACATCCACTTCATCGCGTCCATCTTGAATCCGTTGCACCAAAATACCTTCATAAGCATTGCGAAGCTGCCGCGCGATATCTGAAAGTGTTAAACCCAGCGCCTCGCCCTGCGCCGTTAAGGCAAAAATTAATTGCTCACGGCCAAACGCTAAATCATCGTCCACCGCGCTCACGCCGTTTACATCACGCAAGGATTGCGCCAAAGCCAAGGCTGCACGTTTCATTTGAGCGGGCGCTTGGCCGACCAATCTGATTTCTAAATCTGTGGATGAGCCGCCACTGCGCCTAGCGGCTAACGTAAAGCTTTCCACCCCCACAGGCACACGCACTTTTTTGCGCCAATGTTTCACAAAGGCGCGGTTGGTGATATCTCTTGAATCAGGTGCGGTCAGTTCAACATACACCCCGCCAACACGATCACCACGTGTACGGCTCAAGCGCCCGCCCAAAGCGCGGTGATTCACATACCATGTTTCCACCACGCCCTCGCCCAGTTCATCAATGGTCTCGATTAAGCTGGCTTCTAAATGCTTCAAAAAAGCATTAGTTGTGGTATCAGACGTGCCAGCCACAAAACGCACATTGGCATTGACTGTGGTCGATTCTGGCGAGGGAAAGAACGTCCAACTCAAGCGCCCACCCATGAACAAGCCCACCGCAAACACCAATAACATTAAAGAAAAGAAGATGGTTGCCCAGCGATACTCTAAAGCCGCACGCACCCATGGCCGAAAGCCGTGATCTCTAAATCGCTCAAAACCTGCGTCTAATTTAAGCCTTATGTTTGATCTGCGTGTGCGGTGCACGCCTTTAAACGCATGACGCAAATGCCCTGGCAAGACTAAAAAACTTTCAATTAACGAAGCGATGATCACAGCAATAATCACCAGCGGTATAGCAAACATTAACCTTCCCATAAAACCGCCGACAAACATTAGTGGTAAAAAGGCTGCGATGGTGGTTAAGGAGGATGCCATTACCGGCGCGAGCATTCTGATCGCACCGCCCGCCGCCGCTTGCTCGCCGCTCTCCCCCGCCTCAAAATGCGCCTGCGCATCTTCTGCCACCACGATGGCATCATCTACAATAATGCCCAGCGCCATAATCAGCGCGAATAAACTGATCATATTAATGCTGCTGCCCGCCAGATACATCACCGCCAAAGTGGCCATAAATGAAACGGGAATGCCAACGGCCACCCAAAATGCCACGCGCCCTGATAAAAACAAGAATAGAATAATCAACACCAGCAACAAACCACCGCCACCATTTTTGATCATTAAATCTATACGGCCTTTGATGAGTGTCCAGCGTTCATTGAACACCTGCACTGAAATGTTGTCTGGCAGATTCGGCAAAGATTCTGTCGCCCACTCCTGCAAGATGCCGGCTGCTTTTAAGGAATCCCCACTGGCGGCGCGCTTGAGCGTCAACACAATCGCACGTTGGCCTTGTACCGTCACATAAGCCTCACGCTGGCGCGCACTACGCGTAATCTTAGCAACCGAACCAAGCTCAACATGGCTTTGCTCCGTGCTAATAACAGGGATGCGGGCAAAATCTTCGGGCGTGCGGCGCTTGCCTAAGCCGCGCAGCTCACGCGAGCCATCTGCTTTGCCCACTAAGCCTGCAGGTTGATCTTGGCTGATTTTACGCACACGATCAGCCACTTGCTGCAGGCTTAAACCCAGAGATTCAAGCTCGCTGGGCTTTAAGGTGATTTGAATGTCTTCAGAGGATAAGCCGCTAAAATCAATCGCATCAATGCCGCGCGCCAACAATTCTTCTTCAAAACGATACGCCAAAGCACGCAGTTCGCTGTTCGCCACTTCACCGCGAATCAATACCCGCGCAACCGTTTCAAAATGCCCGCCTGTGCGTACGATGGTATCTTCTGCATCTTGCGGCATATTTCCAAAGCCATCAATTTCACGCTGAATTTGGTCTAAGGTTAGAATTAAATTCGCGCCAGATTCTAAGCTTAAGGTGATAGCAGAATTGCCAGATACCGAGGTTGAAGTGATTTGCTCGATATCTTCAACATTTCTTAAACGTTGCTCCAACGGCGTGGTGATCGCAGATTCAATATCTTCGGTGCTCGCACCGCCCCATGCGGTAATGACGTTAACAATTCTGGGTTCAGCGCTGGGGAAAAACTGCACATTAAGCAGTTTAAGCGCAATAATGCCCGATAAAATCATCATCGCCATCAACATATTCGCCGCGACTTTATGCCGCGTAAACAGCCCAATCAAACCGCCGTGTTTAGCCGTGTCTGTACCTGCCGCCTCAGGTTGATTCATTGTACTGCATCGGGTTTAGATTTAAGCTCTATCGCTTTCACTGGCAAGCCCGTAATGGCATTGGGCAAACGCGTAAGCACTAATGGCTCACCCGCCCCAATGGCCGCGCTGCGCACCACCCGAAAAGTATCGCCTAATTCAGTAACCTGCCCAACAATATCAACCGCAACCGCCACCAATTTGGAATCACGCATCAGATACACACGATTATTATCATAGATGGCAGCAGGTGGAATACGATATAAATCAGCCTGTTCAGGGCGCTTTAATCGAAGTGAGACTAACGCCCCTAACTGAGCGCGACCCGCCTCATTTGATTGCGCTCGAAAAAAACCATCAACCCCGCCTGTTTGTGCTTGAGCTGATAATCGGCTCAAAATATAGGTTTGATCATCCTGCTCAGACACCGCCACCAACGGTTGCTTAGCCGCCAACGCTAAGGTCAGTTCGGCTTGATATTTCTCAGGAATCAGGCCCCGTATTTCTAATTGATCCGGCGCATACATCGTCACTAACGCTGCCCCTGCATTGACGCGCTGACCCGCCGCAATATTCACCGCAGACACCACGCCAGCAAAAGGCGCAACCACTTCGCTGCGTTCCAATGCACGATTCGCCTGCGCTAATTGTGCATTGATGCGGCGTTTCCTAGCCTCTAATTGCAAGGTTTTAGCGGCATAGCTTTTCACCTCTAAAGCACGTTTGTTCACCGCTAACTGCTGGCGCATCATTTCCTTTTGAGCATTTTCCAAAACAGATTCTGAACTGAGTGCACGCTTACCGAGCGCCTCGTTTCGCGCTAAGGCTTTACGTGTTAACGTTAATATTTTACGCTCATCCACCAAAGCGGCACGATTTTGAGTGTTGCGAATCTCACTTTCCAATAATTGTGCGTCAACATCCGCTAGCTCCGATTGTGCTTGCGTGACGGCAGTGGTGAAATCACGCGCATCGAGCGTCAACAAAATATCACCTTTTAAAACCTGACTGCCTTCTCGCACATTCACCGCTTGCACCCAACCTACTCCCGGCGCAGCGGCATGAAAAGCATCGGGCGCTTCAAACTGACCGCGCAGCTGAATTTCAGGTGATAAGCTTGCCGACTTGAGCATGAACACCTGAACAGGCGTCGCCTTGTCTTTTGGGACTGATGCGATGTGCGCAGGCTTAGAGCCCAGCAGATATTTAAATAACAGTACCGCCAGCGCGATAAACACCAAGGGTAAAATGAGTTTCAACTTGTTTGAGCCTTTTATAGGCACGGCTGAAGGCTTAGGTGTAAGCATTATTTTAAACAGGTTCTCTTAAGAAAAGATTCGAGTCTAATTCTACCTGCTTTAGAGGCTTGACCGATAACTTTGACATTTTTATTCGCTCAAACATTCATGCTATGCTTACCGTTCAGCTGATGAGCAAACAATTTAATATTATTCTGAGCGTGCTTATCTTACTCGCGGTTGCCAGCGTGTTATTTAAGTTTCGGCTAATCGAACAAGGTGCTTTAAGCCCAGAAAGAATAACGCCTACCGAAAAGCCTACCCAACCGAATGGCTTCAAAGCAAATACCTCACTCTTTAGAGCGTTAGAAACGCCAGATATAAAGCCTAGAACATTACCCGAAAATCAAACACCAAAACCTGCCGAAGCGACCAAAATAATAGCGCCAGCAGTCACTCCGCGCTTATTTAATAACCAAAAAGCTAATCCAAGGCCTAACATTACGCGTCAAAAACACGACAACCTTAGCATCATGCAAAGGCCTCAGGTATTTCAAAAGAACAGCCAGTTTACTAAGATTGATTTCAAAGGCTATGCATTAACGGAACAAGTAAACCACTGGCCCTGTGCCCGAGATAAACGCACAGGCTTATTATGGGAAGTAAAATTATTCGATGGAGGCGTAAGTGATGCCGAACATACTTATAGTTGGTTCTCGCCTATATCCATGCACGCTGAAAAGGGTAAGGGCCATGCCAACCAAGGCCAATGCTACGCACTTTCATGCGATACCGAATCCTATATCCAAGAAATCAACCGAATTGCCTTATGTGGCTCTACACAGTGGCGGCTGCCCACCTTCTCGGAACTTGAAAGCTTAATTGACCGAGATTATTTCAACCCCACTATTAACCAAAAAATTTTCAAATACACGCGCAAGTCTATATACTGGACACAAACAGAACTCGACAACAACCCTGGTATTGCGATGAGTATCAGCTTCTTTAACGGCACGTCTTCACCTGCACCTAAGAA
>JAZGFQ010000170.1:0-2516 GCA_036479635.1 Arenicellales bacterium | reverse complement strand
AAGTGCCTTCATGGAAATGACATAACTCAGGGCGCACGATGCATTGATCGCACTCAGGCAAGCTGCGCATACACGGAAAACAATAGCCCTGCTGAAAGGTTTTCTTGAGCTCACGGCCGCAGGCGATGCAGTTAATCTCACCCGTAAATTCTAGGCTAAGCGGCTTGCCGATCAATGCATTCATCGGCAATAGCTGGTCGCCAATCGGCAAGATGTATTGCACCTGATCTTCATGCTTTGTGAGCATTTTTCGCACATGGCCCTGCACGATAACGCTCATTTATCGCCCACCGAATAATGAGCCTAAAATACCTCTGATCACTTTGGTACCAATTTTGGTACCAATGGAGCGCGCAAAACTTTTCATCATCGCCTCACCTACGGTTTGGCGTTTATATCCGCCTGACTTCTTCGCCGCTTTTTCTTCTGCTTTCTTAGCTTCAATTTCTTCGATTTTTTTCATTTTATCTCTTGAGCGCACTTTTAAAATTTCTTGTGCTGATTCTCGATTCAAGGCCTCGTCATAACGCCCCTGCATCGGCGAGCGCGAGATCACCGTGACGCGCTCTTCATCCGTCAACGGCCCAATGCGTGATTGCGGCGGGCGAATTAACACCCGTTCCACCATGCTAGGCGAACCTTTGCCATCTAATACCGAGACCAAAGCCTCACCCACACCGACATCGGTAATCGCTGATTCAGTGTCTAAATCAGGATTCTCGCGAAAATTCTGCGCCACCATACGCACCGCTTTTTTCTCTTTCGGTGTAAATGCGCGCAAGGCGTGTTGAATTTTCATGCCCAGCTGCCCCAGCACATCATCAGGAATATCCATCGGGCTTTGCGTGACGAAATAAATGCCCACGCCTTTAGAGCGAATCAAACGCACCACTTGCTCAATTTTATCTAACAACGCTTTGGGGGCATCGTCAAAAATCAAGTGCGCTTCATCAAAAAACATCACGAATTTAGGCTTTTCTTGGTCTCCCACCTCAGGCAGATTCTCGAACAACTCTGACATCATCCATAATAAAAAGGTGGTATAAAGCTTAGGGCCTTTGTTTAAAATCGTGGTCACATCCATGATATTAATTACGCCTTGGCCTGAGAAATCCACCTTCATGAAATCCTCTAAGTTCAAAGCAGGTTCGCCTAACAGCAACTCACCATCTTGCTCTTCTAGCACCAATAAATCACGCTGAATCGCACCGATGCTCGCTGAGGTAAAATTGCCATATTCGCCAATCAACTCTTTACGGTTCTCAGACATCCAAGCCAATAAAGCTTGTAAATCCTCTAAATCTAACAACGCCAAACCTTCGTCATCCGCAAGTTTAAACGCGCCGTATAACACACCTTCTTGGGTGTCGTTAAGGTCCAATAAATTAGATAATAATAATGGCCCTAGCTCGGTGATGGTGGTGCGCACGGGGTGGCCTTTTTTGCCATACATATCCCAAAACACCACGGGGTTGCCGCGCAATTCATAGCCTTCAATGCCGATCGCTTCAATGCGTTCGTCAATCTTAGGGTGCGGCTTGCCTGCAATGGCCACGCCAGACACATCTCCTTTCACATCGGCCATAAACACGGGCACGCCTACTCTGGAAAAGCCTTCGGCTAATATTTGCATGGTCACGGTTTTGCCTGTGCCGGTTGCGCCTGCAATCATACCGTGACGATTCGCCATTTTAGCGTTCATGGAAACGTGCTTGCCGTTTGCACCGCCGAGAAGAATTTCTATCGGGTTATCTTTTGTCATTATTTTTTAATATTGAAGGTGGGCTCAAGCGCATTTACGCTGAGCGTTTTAATTTCTCGATTTGCATTTTGGTTAAGGCTTCAGGAATGGAGCTTGCCCCAGCCTCAAAGGCCGCTTGCTGGCTGTCTTTCAGCGCCTGCCAATACTGGCGCATCGCCTTAGGTTTATCGGTTCTAAGCAGCTCAACCATTTCTAACAAATCAGGGTCTTTCAAACCGATCTCAATCCAGTAATCTAAATAACCTTGGAATAAATCGGCCATACGCCCTGTCTCCCACGGCGTGGCTTTATGGCCTTCAAGGTCGTTAATTTCCTGTGCTAACGTATAATGATGCGCGGTGAAATCGATGTCTAAATCATAGTGTGCTTTTAAAATGTCGTCAGTGATGGTCTCTGACCAATTTCGATGAAAGCGGCAAATACCGTAGTTATCGGTCGCCAATTCATGCACCATACGCTCAACATTCTTACGCCCCAATTCTTCAGGTGCAACAAAATCATTGCCATAATAAACATAATATTTCCCCATGATCGGCATCGGTGCGCCCATACCCGGCACCCAATACTGGTTGGGAATCATGCAGCCTTTTTCGCCGTGGTTTAAAAACACGGTTTTATCTAAGGGGTTACCTTCAGGGTGCGCGGCTTGAATCGCATAGGCGGCTTTTTGAATGCCCTGACGGAAAATATCCGCCTTGGGCTCATCTAAAATGGCATCAATTAGTTTCATCGCGTAAAGCGCATTACGCATGCC